>JBOHIT010000446.1:0-8262 GCA_050726155.1 Bradyrhizobium sp. | reverse complement strand
GCTTATTGTTTTGGAAGTTATCCAACGCCAGCGTTTTCACCGACAATCCGCGGAGTATGGGTCCCGGCCTTCGCCGGGACGACGACTATAGATGCGCGAGATAATGCGCGAGTGCTTCGATCTCTTCCTCGCTCAGGGGATAGGCGACGTCAGCCATTGCCGCCATGGCGCCGCCGGATCGCACGCTCGTCTTGTAGTCGCGCAGCGCCTTGACGAGATATTCCTGGCGCTGGCCGGCCACGCGGGCGACCGCCTTGGTGCCGGCGTAGCTGTCGGTATGGCATGAGGCGCAGCGCCGGCCCACCGCGGCCTGCGCGCCCTTCTTCGACATGTCCGGATTGTCGTCCGCCGGCGGCTTCGGTGGCGCGAGCTGCGCGTAGTAAGCACCGAGATTGCGGATGTCTTCGTTATTGAGCTGCTCGACGATCGGCTGCATCTGCTCGTTCTTGCGGGTGCCGGCGCGAAAGAACACCAGCTGCCACTGGATGAACAGATCCGGCTGCGCCGCCAACGAGGGAATGTTCTCGAGCTGAGAAATGCCGTTTTCGCCGTGACAGCCGATGCACAATTCGGCCTTCGCCTTGCCGGCGGCGATATCGGCGGCATGGGCGGAGCCGTGGATGATCATTACCGCGAGCATACTTCCGGCTAACGTAATTCGCATTTCAGTCCCTCTCCAACGTCATGGCCGGGCTTAGCCGTCTGAAGGACGGCGTCGCTTCCGCTCGCCTATGTCCCGGCCATCCACGTCTTGATTGTAGGCGTCCTAACGAAGACGTGGATGCCCGGGACAAGCCCGGGCATGACGACCTTGGTTGCCGCGCACAAACAACAGAGGCTGCGGCCACTCGTTCCCGAGCAACCGCAGCCCCTGATATCAAAGCCTTACTTCTTGGCGTAGCTGATGCGATAGATCGCACCGGCCCAGTCGTCGGCGATCAGCAGGGAGCCGTCCTTGGCCAGGATGACGTCGGCGGGACGGCCGAGATAGCCCTGGTCGCCTTCGAGCCAGCCGGAGGCGAAGATTTCCTGCTTGGCGTTCTTGCCGTCGGGCCCGACGATCACGCGCTTGATCCGGGCGCCCTGGTATTTTTTCCGATTCCAGGAGCCGTGTTCGGCGATGAAGATGTTGTTCTTGTATTCGGCGGGAAACTGATCGCCGGTGTAGAACTTCATGCCGAGCGGCGCCACGTGCGCGCCGAGATTGAGCACGGGCGGGGTAAATTCCGAGCACTTGTGACCCATCGCGAACTTCGGATCCGGCATGTTACCCTGATGGCAATAGGGATAGCCGAAATGCTCGCCGATCTTCGAGATCATGTTGAGCTTGTCGCTCGGCAGATCGTCGCTGATCCAGTCGCGGGCGTTTTCCGTGAACCAGTAACGGCCGGTGCGCGGATCGACGTCGCCGCCGACGCTGTTGCGAACGCCGAGCGCATAGATCTCGGCATTGCCGGTCTTGGGATCGACGCGGCGGATCTGCGAGACGCTGGTCGGCGGAATACCGATGTTGAAGGGAGGTCCGAACGGCAGATACATCATGCCATCCTTGTCGACCGCGATGTATTTCCAGCCATGCGCGGCATAGGACGGCATGTCGTCATACACCACCTTGCCGGCGCCGAGATTGTCGAGATTGGCTTCGGCGTTGTCGTACCGGATCAGCTTGTCGACGGCGATGACGTAGAGCGCGCCATCCCTGAAGGCGAGGCCGGTCGGCATGTTGAGGCCCTTGAGGATGGTCTTGACCTCCTTCTTGCCGCCATTGTCCTTGATCGCATAGACGTTGCCGAGGCCGAAGGAGCCGACGAACAGCGTGCCCTTGTCGCCCCAGGCCATCTGCCGCGCCGCCAGCACGTTGGAGGCGTAGACCTCGATCTTGAAGCCCGGCGGCAATTTGATCTTTGGAATCAGCTTGGCGAGTTCGGCGTCCGACGCACCGGTCGGGGGACCGGACGGTGGCGCCTGACCCTTCTGGGCTTCGGTCTCGTCGCCGAGGAACCAGTCGGGCGGCGGGTTGGTCCAGAACTCCTTGGTGCCGGATTCATATTTCTTCAGCGGTTTCTGCTGCGCGTTGGCCTGGCCGGCCGCCGCGACAACGAGGATCGCCGTGAGCGCAAGAATAGATCGATTGAAAGGCGACTTCATCGCGTCACTCCCTATGCAGCCTTGATGTGATCTCTGCGGCTGCGCCTGTTATTATTTTGGTTTGGACGTTCGAGGGGCGAATTTGGTCTGGAGAGGTGGATCAGACCGCAAAATGGTAGCACATTCATTGCGGGAGAAAAGCGTACGCTGCGCGGTTCAGTCAGACCGAAACAAACCGCAGGAGATTTTCTGCTCGCCGTTTTGTCTGGGACTTTTTCGCGACGGACTGCTGCATCGCAATATTCAGCCAGGATCAACGCATCGTTTTGATCGAAGCTCGGCATCCGGTGGGCGGGCTTCCACAGAAGAGGCCAATCGTGCGCATGTTCGTTCTCGGTGGGACTGGTCTGATCGGCTCTGCCGTGGTGCGGCAACTCATTGGGCGCGGGCATGAATTATACGCCCTCGCGCGATCGCGGGCCGAACTCGGCCGCGCGCCGGGGCATCTCGACCCCGAGAGCGAGATTGCCGGTTGACCTGCCGGTGCGGCCGCTCCGTTACCGCTTTCGCGTCACCGACAATACCGCGGTGCCGTGGTTGTTGCGGTAGAGCAAATCATAGAGACCGGGAATACCGAGCACGGCGTCGTTGACGTAGACGAACAACTCCTCCTTGCCGTTCGGCGCAATGGTCGGCGTGATGTTGAACTCGATGGTGTCGTCGTAGGGATCCGGCTCGTAGGAATCTTCTTCACCGCCGACATTGCCAAACCGCAGCACGATACGGAACCAATCCTTGGACAATTCCCTCCGCAGCGGCACGAGCAGCGAAAGATACACCCGCTCGTACCATTGCGGCCTGTCCTTGGCAGAGAAGCCGCCGACCGGGGTACCGATACGGGTGAGGCCATAGAACCATTCCTTATCCTGACCGGTTTTGGCGGCCCCCGGTTGAACCGTCACATAATAACGGCCACGGTGCTGGAGCAGGATGCCGGTCGCCTTGCACAGGTCCGAGGTTTTGAACTCGATGCGCGCGGTCTGGTTGACAGCGAGCACCGCAGGCTTCGGATCGGTATCGCGATGCACGCAGGCATATCCGGCCACGTCGAAGCCGTCGTAGGCAAGATGGCTGACGATCGCCAGGCCGAGATAGACGAACACCACCGCAAAGAAAGCCGGCGCGATCTTGCGTTTCAGATTGTCGTGGAAGCCGATGTAAAGCCGGCTGCTGCGCAGATCATAGATGAAGTTGCGGGGCAGGCCCGTTGGCGCTTCCGGCGATTTTCGCCAGATCGACGCCATCAGGTTTGCAGTCCGGCCCGCAATCCGCGACGACACGTAGAGCAAGGCTGAGACCAGGCCGGCCATAACCAGGAACCAGCCCGGCGCGCGCGCATAGCCGTCGACCCATGTCGATGCGAAGCCTGGAAGGAATCCGCCGATAAAGCGCACGAAGTCGGACACCCAGCGGATCGGACTGGTGTATTCATCGTAGCGCTGCGCGCTGGAGACGAGCGGGAAGACGACCAGCCACAGCGTGGCGCCAACGGTGGCGAAATAGGCAATGCGGCGTTTCCAGACCTCGTTCCAGACATGCTCCTGCGCCAGCGCGCGCTGCGCCGCGGTCGCGCTGGTCTCAAACGGTTTTGTGGCGGGCGCGATAATGAACTTGTCGGGCGAGACGATCTCGCCGTCGTCCTTGACCACATCATAGTAGGGCGGCAAGCCAACCGGCGCGTAGGCCTGCGCATGGTTTTCAATGCGCTTGAAGACGCTTTCATGAATCTTGGCGCTGGTGACCTCGACCTCGTCGTCTTCCTGTTTTTTGACTTCGGGATAGAAGGTCGGCACCAGTTTGCGCGGCCCATAACGGTAGTAGCCGCCAAGGCCCTTGCGCGGGTCGTACAGCCGTCCGTCCTTGTCGCGTTTCGAAATCGCGTTCTTGAAGGTGTCGGGATCGGCAATCATGTGGGCGGGACTGGGCGGCTGGCCCGCATAATCCGACTTGAATTTCAGTCCGCAGCGCTGCGCCTCGGTGATCATCCAGACGAAGGGGATGTAGGCCAGCGCATCGTCGGGATAACCGCCGCCAACATTGGTGTGCACGCCGGCGAACCAGACCTGGCTGATGCGCTCGTCCTTGATAAGCCGCTTCCCATCGGATTCGGCCGCCACAGCTCCAGCATTGACGCCGGCGGGTTCATCCCAGAGCTGCGGGTGGAAGGTGGTGCGTTCCTCGTCCAGCGCCAGCGCCTGGCAGGCGCGCTCGATACTGTCGGCAAGGCGGTTGTTCGGCAATTCGATCGGCCAGAGGTATTGGTGAATGCCGCGGGTCATTTCGTCGACCGGCATGCCGTAGGCGGCCACCGTGTCCCAGACGCCGATGAACCTGACTTTGATATTCTTCCAGACCTTCTGCGGATCCTTCGGCGGATATACCGGACCGAACTTGTTGCGGATCCATTGATAGGGCGCTTCCAGTTTCAGGTGGTGGTAGCGATGCCGGCGATAGGCGCGGTAGGCCGCGCTCGCCAGGCTGTCGAGTTCGGCTTCGCTGTCGGCCCTGACCAGCCCCTGGCTGTCGATCATCCCCATCACGATCCGGATCGTGAAGGCGCCGCGGCTGAAGCCAAAGCCGAACAGCTCATCGTCGGTGCTGCGATAGTTGCGGCAGGCGAATTTGTAGAGCGCGATGACGTTGCGCCGCAGGCCGAAGCCGAACGCGCCGCCGAGGATCGCCATCGGCTTGAAGGAGGAGGTGCCGACGCCATCGTCGTACAGCGCGACCTGGTCGTTGCCGGAAAGGTCCAGCGCCTCGAACGTGCGCCAGACATTGGTGCGCCAGACTTTCGCGGCGGAATTGCCGGTGCCGTCGGACAACAGAATGATTTTTCGGCCCATGGGATTACTTCCCCGCGGCAGGAATCGCCGACACAACCTAAGGTATCATAATATGACACGTTCTCTTCGGATAGAGAAGCAGGCTGTAGGCGGAGAAACGGTGGTCAATACGGCGGCTCGTCATAGACGGGCTTGCCGTCGATCAGCAGGCGCTTGATCGCGGCCTGGCCGGACGGTGCGACGGCCGCGACCACTTCCAGCCGCGCCTTTTCGGTGGTCTCGATTTTCCTGCCCTCGCCTTGCGGCACGAAATAGCTTTCGAGTCCATATTTCACGGATGTGACGCGGCTTTCGGACTTGCAATCCCTGATCCCGCTCGCGTTGAACGGACAGGCCCCCACCGAGTTCACCGTGCCCAGAATGACGATATCGGCGCCGGATACCGCCGGCCGTTCCGATGCGATCGCGACCGCCCTCGCCTTGCCGGTCTCATCGGGCCGCAGCGTCACGAATACTTTTTGTCCGCGTGTGAACTCGGTCTTGGCGTCCTTTGGCGTTTCAACCGACGCGATGCGGTAATCGAGCACGACGTAATCGCCACGAAACAGATCGCGCGGGTCGACGGGCACGACCTCGAGCCGGACCTCCTGGCCGTTTCGCAGGATCGCGGCGCGTGGCACGATCATGGCGAGGATCAATCCGCAGAGCAGCAGCGCGGCAAGAATATAACGCAGCAGCAGCGGCACGCGGCCGATCAGATTGTCGATCGTACCCATCAGGCCGCTCCTCCCGATATCGGTTGATTGTCGCGCCGGGTCCAGCCGGCCAGCCGGCGCGCGCCGATGGCGAGGCCCATCAGCACGACACCAGCGACAAGGAAGAACAGGGATTGGCCGAGCAACGTGCCGACCGTGCGCCAGAGCAGGATCAGGATCGAAACGCCGAACACCACATAGCCGACGATGACGAATGTTCGCAGACCAGCGAGAAGGCCGCCCGCGATCAAGGTCACCGCGCTGATAAGCACGGCGACAGGAACCAGCATGCGGCCGGGGAACGCAGAACCGCCCGCCACCATCAGCGGAATAGCCAATCCAACGGCGCACGCCGCGATGATCGCAAGCTGACCCTTGTCCCTGTTCCGCGCCAACGTAGCGAGAGCCGCGAGTGCTATCACCCCCGCGCTGAAGGCGATGCCGACATGTGCATCCATGGCATGCTCGCGGACGCGTGTCGCTTCCAGAACGAGTTCGACTTCAAGGCAGAGAAACAAGCCGAACGCCCACGCACCCCACGGCAGCATCGCCCGGAACTCGGCAGGCCAATCCCGGTCCAGCGCCATTAGCCCGATCGCCATGTAAGCCACCGAGATCGCAATGCCGCCATTGACCAGGCGATCCGACGGTGTCGACATCAGGACGGCCAGCCAGACGCCGAGCGCCAGGACCGCCGTGTGCGCGACCAGGCGGTTCTCGCGGCCCAATGCCAGCGCGAACGCCGGAATGAACAACAACAGGAACGGCCAATGGATGTCGCGCCAGTGCGCGTCGTCAAACCGTCCGAACGACCACGCCGTCATCGCCGCAAAGGCAATCACCAGCGGACCGCTCTTGCCGGTCAGCGCGGCCGCGATGACCGCGCCGATCGCAACCAGCATCGCGCCGGCTGGCCAGTCGCCCGGCAGATGATACATCTGGCCGACCAGCGCTACGCCGGCGCCGAAGCAAAGCGTCGCGAAGGTCACGGCGGCATCGGCGCCCCATGGAATGGCGCGCCGGCCGAGTTGCAGGGCGATCGGAAAGCAAACGGCGATCAGCGTGAGGATGCCCACCAGCCGGACCAGGCGTGGAATTTCCTGCCAGTTCGCGGCCACAAAGGCGCAGACGCTGGCCGCCAGCATCAAGGCGCCAAGCATCGCGAAGATGGCCGGCAGGCGCGATTCCGCCTCTTCGCCGAAGCGCGCCTTGCGGATCGATTGCGCGGCGTCGTCCGAAATCACGCCGTCCGCGACCCATTTGACGAGGTCCGCCTCAAGGCGTTGCCGATATCCGCGTTCGAACACTCTTAAGCCTCGCTAGCGTCACGACGATCTTTGCGGCGCAGCAGACGGCGCGGCAAGCATTGGTAACAAAGCCGGGCATTGTGGTTCGGAAAAAAGCGCAGCGGGATCCGGCCGGCCACAAACGACAAAGCCGCCTGACGGCGGCTTGTCGTTCAATCATTGCTTTGGCATGCGAGAAATCTTGGAGCGGGCGAAGGGGCTCGAACCCTCGACCCCGACCTTGGCAAGGTCGTGCTCTACCACTGAGCTACACCCGCATCCGAGATGTCGGCGATTGCTCGCCGGCAACGGCAGAGCTATGCCAAATGCAGGCCGTGAATGCAACAGTGCGAACGCGGCCGGAACCTCGTGAGTAGCCCGATTTTCTTAATAAATTGGAGCGAATCGGTCCGAAACATCCCCCAAATCGTGCCGATCGGGTCCCTGGGCCCGGAAGCGGGAATTCGGGGGGCAAATTGCCTGACCTGGCCGGGCGATTCGCCGCGCCGGAGGGAGGCGCGATGGGAGGCCGCCCACCCTCGATGGCCTCCTGGACCATGACCCCACAGCGCCGCGGCCGATTGAATTTTGTGACGCAGCCGCCATCTAGCGGATGAGAACTTCGCCCCCTTCCGTGCTAGAAGGGCGCCATCTCAGGACAGCTTTCGAGACCGCTTCTCAAGACATCAGGTGAGGATACCGTGACGATAATTGAGCAGGGCAACGGCCCGGCGCCGCAGCCCGTACCCGATCTGATCAAGGAAACCACCACCCAGACTTTCGTGAAGGACGTCATCGAAGAATCGAAGCGCCAGCCGGTGCTGATCGACTTCTGGGCGCCGTGGTGCGGCCCCTGCCGGCAACTGACGCCGATCATCGAAAAGGCCGTCCGCGCCGCCAAGGGCAAGGTCAAGCTGGTCAAGATGAACATCGACGAGCATCCGCAGATCCCCGGCCAGATGGGGATCCAGTCGATCCCGGCCGTGATCGCCTTCGTCAACGGCCAGCCCGCCGACGGTTTCATGGGCGCGGTGCCGGAGAGCCAGGTCACCGCCTTCATCGACAAGCTGACCAAGGGCATGCCCGCGCCGGGCGAGCCTAATATCGCCGAGATCCTCGCCGAGGCCGACGCCGTGCTGGCGGAGGGCGATGCCGCGGCCGCAGCCCAGATCTATGCCGAAGTGCTGTCGCTCGATTCGACCAATATCGCGGCGCTTGCCGGCCTTGCAAAATGCTACGTGACGACGGGTGCCGTCGAGCAGGCCAAGCAGACCATCGCCATGGTGCCGG
>JBOHIT010000445.1:0-11630 GCA_050726155.1 Bradyrhizobium sp. | reverse complement strand
ATCTTGAGCCGGATCGTCATTGTTCGCGGACGGGTGCCCACTCCAACGCTCGCAGGCGTGACCGCGCGATCTCGCCACGGGTCATCTTGGTGGTCACGGCATCGCGAATCCGCGCACGCGCTTCGCGCGCCCTGCGCGGAGCGCCCGCGGTCGAGAGATTGAGCCACTTGCCGGCTTCGACGATATCGCGCGGCACCCCCTGCCCTTTGTCGTAAAGCATGCCGAGCGCATGTTGCGCGAGACTGTCGCCCTGTTCCGCGGCGCGGCGGTACCACATCGCCGCTTCGGTGTAGTTCTGGGGAACGCCGCGGCCGGTCTCGAACATGAAACCGAGATAGGTTTGTGCCGACGGCTCGCCCCGCTCGGCCAGCGGAATGAAAATCCGCGACGCCACCTGATAGTCCTGGCGATTGAACGCGGAGACGCCCTGCCGGAGCGATTGGGCGTAAGCGGGGTTGCCGCTCGAAATCATCAGCGCCGCGGCGGCCACGACCAGGAACGCGCGCAGCCAACAGACCGATGCGCGCCGGCGCGCGCAAACCGCGCGGTCCGGTTCCAGCTCGCACCCGCCATCGTTCATCATTTGGACCCGTCTTCAATTGTGGTCAGCAGACTAATCTGGCGGTCCCGGAGAATCCATACCACAGACGTCGCGAAGGCACGCACCGACCCTCACAAGCAAAAAAGAGCTCCGGACCAACGCGTCCAGAGCCCTTGTGTGTCGTCTTGTTTGGCAGCTTGCGCGGCCCGCCGGGTATCTTTATTGCAGCGCGGGCACCAGCAGGGTCACCGTGCCATCAGTGCTGTTGTCGCGGATCTGATTGGTACCGAACGAAGACACGTTGCCACTGACACCTGTGGTATTGCCCTCAATGCTCATCGTGCCGATCTTCATGGACGTGTTGGCACCTGCGCTGATGCCGGTCGTGCTGTTCTGCACCAGGGAGTTCGACGCCATTGCGCTAAGCGCCGTTCCGCCGGTGACCAGACTGATTCCGGTGGTGTTGCTGTTGAACGAACTACGGTCGATGATGGTTCGGCTGGTGCTGCCGCCGTTTCCATCGATCTCAATGCCCTTGCCGTTCTTGAAGCTGATGAGACCGGTAACGATACCGACCGCCACAGCGCCGGCGTTGGCAGGTCTGATTTGCACCCCACCGAGCACGGCGTTGGTTACGGTGACGCGGCTAATCTGGAACGTGTTCAGAGCGGTGTTATTGATCTGGATGCCCCACTGGCTGACATTCGCAATGGTGGTATCTTCGACCGTCAAGGCGCCCACCGAGAGAGCCCGGATACCGCTGATGCCGGTATTTACGCCGTTGATGTCAAGGCCCTTCAAAACAACCTTGTCGCTTGCGAGCGCGTTGATGATGACGCCGGTGGTTCCCGCCGACAGAATACCGCCGAGCGTATGATGGCAAACGATGCTGATCGACTTGGTAATAGTGACGGCGCCGAAGCCGGCCGGATCGAGGCAGTTGATTTCTCCCGAAGCGGCGGTCTTTGAAATCGCGCCGGCGAAGGTCTTGCATGGTGCCGTGCGGCTGCAAGGGTTGGCATCATCGCCAACGCCCGAGACCCAGGTTCGGGTCGCCTGAGCGTTCGCAGGAGCCGCCATCAGCAGCGGCGCAAACAAAGCAAATCCTAAAGCAAATGAAGCAATACGACGCATGATCTACCTCCTTGTGTTTGCTGAGATTCTCTCAGCGTAGCCAACCGAAACCGATGGGAGAACGGAACAACGAAGACGCCAGAATTTCCGATGAGCGAAAATGGACAGGAAGCGCTGATGGGCCCGCAATGAGCCGCACAAAATGTAGTTGCCCACCTTAACCGTTTTGCGACCCCAGCCCCAGGTCTGTGAAAAATTCAACCCAAAGCTGCATTAAAAAATCTTAGACCTCTATGCTCAGTCGCCCGAAACCTGCGAAGGTTCAACTGGAAATGGAATTTCTCAGAAGACAGGATGACGCAGGACGATACGGGCTTGCTGACCCATCTCTACTGCTGCGCAGAACCTATCATACCCTTCGATTCGTCACGCGCAATCGGTCGCGCCGTATCAGCCCATGTGACGACTAATGAAAACGGCAAATCATCACTTTGGACCGGCGAGACTGCTGCAGGGCAATTTCCATTGGCCGCGCTTTCAGTGATGTCCACATTAATGGACCCGGGAACAGCCGCGCAGTTCGTATTGGAAATGACGACGGATTTGATTTTGCTATCGCCCCTTGTCCGTTCGCTCGTTCGCACCGCTCACTCTAGGCCCTTGATGCCGTCCCGCGCGCGAAAAGTGGTTTGAGGAATCGCCTGGCCTGACAATTCAACGCATGAAAAAGCCCCGGAAAACCGGGGCTTTTTTATTTTGGAAGCGTTTCCCGCTCAATACCTCGCGACGACCGGACCACCAAACCGATAGTTCAAGCCGACGCGCACGATGTTGTCCGTGAACTTGGTTCGGAAGCCAGACGTGAGGGTTGTGGTGGTGACGGTGTTGAAGCCGATGCCCGGGGTATTCAATTGGTTCACCGCGGTTGTGGCCGTCGCACCGCTGCTGCCGACGTTTCCGAGATCCATGTAGAGATATTCAAGCTTGACGGACCAGTTACGGTCGATCGCAGCCTCGGCGCCAGCACCCACCGTCCAGCCTGCACGAGTCGACCCCCAGCTCAGCGGGATCAGCGGCGCGGTCGCCGACAGGTGGCCGTAAGCCAGACCGCCCGTCGCGTAGAGCAGAATGCGGTCGGTCGGAAGGAATCCGACGCGCCCACGCGCGGTGCCAAACCAATCGAGCTTGTAGTTTGCCGTCAATATGCCCGTGCCAACAGCGCATCCGGCGACGAGACAGACATCAGCACGGCCACGCTCATCGCTGTACTGGATGTCACCTTCAAGACCGAACAACCAGGTGCCGCGTTGCCAATTGTAACCAGCCTGTCCGCCACCGATGAACCCGTCGACGTTCGCACGTCCGGTCAACGGCAAGGCCGCGAGAACCGTATTGGTGGAACTGACAAGATCCGGACCGGCAGTACGGAAGACGCTGACATTCTGGGTTCCCGTCAGCGTGCCGTCGGTGCTTGCACGGCCCCAGCTGTAACCAGCGTTGCCGCCGATATAGAAACCGGTCCAATCATAGACGACGGCGGCAACGACCGGCGCCTTGGTATAGGGCCGCGGCGCCATATCGGCAGCCAGCGCGCTTGTCGTGAGCAGCGAGGCAATCGCGGCGCCTGCAATCAAAATGCGTGACATTGGATTCCCCCCAAAAGGTGAAATTGAACTTGGGGGAACTATACATGGAACCCGGGCGTACCCTGTTACCCGGTAGCAACACGCGGAGTCGATTCGAAGTTCCATCAGCCCTAGGCTCACGCCAGAGAAGAATCGATGGAATCTCCATAAATGGTTGATTAATTTGGTATTTTTCTCATCCGAATGAGCCGTCCGACACTGCCGAAGGCCTTGTCGATCACCGGCCAGAACAGGAGAACGATCGCCAGTGTGGTAATCGAGCCAACCAGGCCGTTCGACCAGAACACCTTCATGTCGCCGCCGGAGCCGATCATCGACAGCCGGAACGCATCCTCGGCGCGGTTGCCGAGCACCAGCGCCAGCGTGAACGGTGCCAGCGGAATTCCGATTTTCTTGAAGACATAACCGACGACGCCGAAGCCGAGCATCAGCCAGATATCGAACATCGCATTCTGGATCGCGTAGGCCCCGATCGCGCAGGACACCACGATCATGGGGGCTACGGCCGCGAACGGCACGCGCAGGATGGAAGCAAAGATCGGCACCGTCGTCAGCACCAGCACGAGTCCGACCACGTTGCCGAGATACATCGAGGCGATCAGGCCCCAGACGAAGTCCTTGTGCTCGACGAACAGCAACGGCCCCGGGTTGAGGCCCCACACCATCAGGCCGCCGAGCAGGATCGCCGCGGTGCCGGAGCCGGGAATGCCGAGCGCCAGCATCGGCAGCAGCGCCGCGGTGCCTGACGCATGCGCCGCGGTTTCCGGTGCAAACACGCCCTCGATGCGGCCCTTGCCGAAGCTGTCGGAATCCTTGGAAAAACGCTTGGCGAGATTGTAGCCCATGAACGAGGCCGCGATGGCGCCGCCCGGCGTGATGCCGAGCCAGCAGCCGATGAACGACGAACGCAACAGCGTCACCCAGTATTTGGGCAGGTCCCTCCAGACCGACAGCACGACGCGCAGGCTGATGCCGGCGGCATGGCCGCGCAGCGCGAGGCGCTCTTCCATCGTCAGCAAAATCTCGCTGATGCCGAACAGGCCGATCACTGCGACCAGGAAGTTGATGCCGCGCAACAGGTCGGTCGATCCGAAGGTCATGCGCAACTGGCCGGACACCGTGTCCATGCCGACGCCGGCGAGCAACAGGCCCAGCGACATTGAAATGATCGTCTTGTGCTTGGCCTCGCGGCCGAGGCCGACAAAGGAGCAGAAGGTCAGCAGATACACCGCGAAGAATTCCGGCGGCCCGAACTTCAGCGCGAACGACGAGATCATCGGCGCCAGGAACGTGATCAGCAGCACCGCCACCAGCGAGCCGATGAACGACGAAGTGAAGGCCGCCGTCAGCGCCTCGGCCGCCCTGCCCTGCTGCGCCATCGGATAGCCGTCGAACGTCGTCGCGACCGACCAGGCTTCACCGGGAATGTTGAACAGGATCGAGGTGATGGCGCCGCCGAACAGCGCCCCCCAATAGATGCAGGACAGCATCACGATGGCCGAGGTCGGATCCATGGTGAAGGTGAGCGGCAGCAGGATCGCGACGCCGTTCGGCCCGCCAAGTCCTGGCAGCACGCCGACGAAAATGCCGAGCACCAGCCCGACCATCATCAACGCGAGCGTCTTCCATGTCAGCAGGACGGCGAAGCCGTGCATGAGGAGACCGAGGGCTTCCATCCGTTCGCGTCCTGCGATCTGCTAACGGCCGAAGGCCGCTTCGAGCGGCCCCTTCGGCATGATGACGTCGAACGCAACATCGAAAGTCACGAACATGACGGCGGTGAACACGAAGGCGGTCAGCAGCGATTTCCACAGCGCGATCTTGCCGACCAGGCGCATGAAAATCGCGATCAGGAGGAAACTTGCAACGTAGAGCCCGAGAAATTGCATGGCGAGACAGAACAGCAGCGTCGGCACGAACACCGCCAAGACGCGGCGAAGCTGTGCGCGGGTGACGAAAGTCTCCGCGGCCTCCTGGCGCGACAGGAAAGCCGTGACGAGGCCATAGAGGCTGGCAGCACCAAGGATCACCGAAAGATAGAACGGGAAATAGCCGGCCTGCGGGCCGGTCGAGTCCCAGGCAGCACCCGTGCGCCAGTTGTCCCATCCAAGCGTCAGCGCCAGTGCGAGCAGGAACAGCGACACCAGGACATCGACAATGCGGACGCTCGTCACGGCTGGAGAATCGGCCTCCGGCGCCGTTGGGTCTTCGACGACGATTTCGATTTCGGTACTGGACATGAGTGAGGATGATCTCGCCGGCTACGCTGGCATACGGGATACCTTGCCCGTGTTGCCGGCGTCAATGCGGCCTTCAGCGGGGCTTTGCCCGCTCCGGGAATGCACTCGCAAGTGCAGCACGATCGGGCCTCAGGACCCCACGCTCGGTGATCAATCCGCTCACCAGCCGTGCCGGCGTGACGTCGAATGCATAATTGGCGGTCGGCGAACCGTCAGGAACCACGCGTACCGTTTCGATGCGTCCATCAGCGGTGCGGCCGGTCATGTGCGTGACTTCCTCGGAAGCACGTTGCTCGATCGGAATCTGCCTTATTCCGTCATCGATACTAAAGTCGATGGTCGGCGACGGCAGCGCGACATAGAACGGCACGCCATTATCGTGAGCAGCGAGCGCCTTCAGATAGGTTCCGATCTTGTTGCAGACATCGCCGCTGGCGGTCACCCGGTCGGTTCCGACGATGGCGAGGTCGACCATTCGGTGTTGCATCAGATGGCCGCCGGTATTGTCAGCGATCACGGTGTGCGGGACGCCATGGTGGCCAAGTTCCCATGCCGTGAGCGAAGCGCCCTGATTGCGCGGCCGCGTCTCGTCGACCCACACGTGAATTTTCACACCACGATCATGCGCCAGGTAGATCGGGGCTGTCGCGGTGCCGAAGTCGACGGTTGCCAGCCATCCAGCGTTGCAATGCGTCAGAACATTCACCGGCTCACCCGGTTTGGTCGCGGCGATCGCTTCGATCAGCGCCAGACCGTGCCGGCCGATTTCCCGGTTGATCGCGACATCTTCCTCAGCGATCTCGCCGGCGTGCTTGTAGGCCGCCTCGGGACGAGCGGAAGCCGGCAGCGGCCGAAGCGCGCGCTTCATTTCGTCGAGTGCCCATTTCAGGTTGATCGCGGTCGGCCGCGTTGCGATCAACATCCCGCAGGCGCGATCAAGTGCTGTATCGGAGGCATCGGCCCGCATCGCCAGCGCCACACCGAAGGCTGCGGTCGCGCCGATCAGCGGGGCACCGCGCACCAGCATGGAACGGATGGCCTCAGCGGCATCCGCCGCGCTCGTCATCCGCGCGACGACAAATTCGTGCGGC
This sequence comes from Bradyrhizobium sp., assembly GCA_050726155.1. Lineage (GTDB taxonomy): Bacteria > Pseudomonadota > Alphaproteobacteria > Rhizobiales > Xanthobacteraceae > Bradyrhizobium. Next base: position 5,038 of record JBOHIT010000445.1, on the reverse strand, counting down.
AACCGCCGCTGGTCAATTGCACCAACCGACCAGCCATCGGGCTCAAGCCAGATACTGCGAAAATGCCGCCCGTCGACCTTCACGACCGCAACACCCGGCTGGCCACGGCATCGAGTTTCCTGAGCAAGTTGGGATCGCGCGCTTCGGGCGCCGTGATCAGCGCCGTATCAAGGGCCCGGTCGGAGCCGATCGGACAGGGCTCATGCCGGCGCGGGAAGTCCCTGGCAAGACGCGCAACCAGACCCTTCGCCTGCTCGGCATTCGAATTGAGCACGCGAATGATGTCCTGCACGGTCACCGCATCATGATGGGGATGCCAGCAATCGAAATCCGTGACCATGGCCACGCTGGCGTAACAGATCTCGGCCTCACGGGCCAGTTTTGCCTCCGGCATGTTGGTCATGCCGATCACCGAAAAGCCCTGCGCCTTGTAGGTCAGGCTCTCGGCGAGGCTGGAGAACTGCGGGCCCTCCATGCAGACGTAAGTGCCGCCCTGCACGGCGGCGATGCCCTCGGCCTCGGCTGCGGCCGCCAGATGCACATGCAATCGCGGCGACACCGGGTGGGCCATCGAGACATGGGCGACGCAGCCCTTGCCGAAGAACGAACTCTCGCGCTTGTGAGTACGATCGACAAACTGATCGACCAGCACAAACGTACCAGGCGGGAGATCCTCCCGAAACGAACCGCAGGCGGAAAGCGAGATCAGGTCGGTGACCCCTGCCCGCTTCAGCACATCGATATTGGCGCGGTAGTTGATGTCCGAAGGCGATAGCACGTGACCCTTGCCGTGCCGCGGCAGAAACACGATCGGCAACCCGGCGATAACACCGTGCCTGACGGGCGCCGAAGCCTCACCCCACGGGCTTTCGATGGCCTCGTCACGAACGTTTTCCAACCCCGGCAGGTCGTAGACGCCGGATCCGCCGATAATGCCAAGCACGGCATTGGTCATGACTTCTCCCAGTCAGGATTTCGCCAAAGGTGTTCGACTATACTGCGGCGCAATAATCAAGCATTGTTGCGCGGTTGCAAGGGGCCTCATCATGCCGACCAGGAACGACAGGGAAAAGCGTCAATCCATCATCGATGCCTGCCGCAGCATGAATGCGCTCGGCATCAACCAGGGAACGTCGGGCAATATCAGCCTGCGCCATGGCGATGGCCTGCTGATCACGCCGACCAGCACGCCCTACGAGGCGATGCAGCCGGAGCAGATCGTATTCATGGGCCTCGATGGCTCGCACGACCCCGTTCAGCGGCCGTCGAGCGAGTGGCGATTTCACCTCGACATCCTCAAGGCCCGGCCCGAAATCAATGCGGTGGTTCACGCCCACCCACCCTATTCAACGATCCTTGCCATCATGGGCCTGGAAATTCCGCCGATCCATTACATGATCGCGTGTGCCGGCGGCGACACCATCCGCGTCGCGCCCTATGCGACGTTCGGCACGCAAGAGCTTTCGGAGCACGCCGTGCGCGCGCTCGAAGGCCGGCTGGCGTGCCTGCTGGAACACCATGGCATGATCGCGGTCGGCGCATCACTTTCGAAAGCGATGTGGCTCGCTGTCGAAGTCGAAACGCTGGCTCGACAATATCACGGCTGCCTGCAGATCGGAAAACCGCGCCTGTTGCCCAAGGTCGAGATCGAAAACGTTCTCGGCAGGATCGCAGGATACGGTCCCGCCGACAAATAACGATCGGTCTACTTCGCCACGAAGCCCGCTTCGTTCATCAGCGAGGCGTTGAGCTTGTCGTCTTCCTCGAGAAATTTCACCATATCCTTGCCGGTGAGGAAGATCGGCTTCAGCGCCTGCTTTTCCATGTAATCCTTGTACTCGGCGGTTTGCGTGACCTTCTGGAACAGATCGACATAGAACGCCTGCTGGTCCGGCGTGACCTTGCCCGGCAGGAACATCGCGCGCAGCATCAGATATTGCACGTCGAGCCCTTCTTCCTTGCAGGTCGGGATATCGTTCCACGACTGCGTCTCGGTGACCTTGGTCTTGTAGGCGATGCGCTCCTTGTCGAACACGCACAGCGCCCGGACCTGGCCGGCACGCCAGACCTCGAGATTTTCGGACGGATTGTTGACGTTGGATTCAGTGTGGTTGCCGACCAGCTGGGTCGCAGCTTCACCGCCGGATTTGTATGGCAGATAGGAGAATTTCGCGCCGGTCTTCTGTTCCATGAACACGGTGAGCACGTGATCCTCACGCTTGGAGCCGGTACCGCCCATCTTGAACGGCGAACCCGCGGCCTTGGCGGCGGCAACGAATTCCTTCACGGTCTTCGGCCCGGCAGCATTGTCCCACAGCACGAACTGATCCAGCGCCACCACCGACACCGGCGTCAGGTCGCGCCAGTTGAACGGAATCTTCGCCGACAACGGCAGCATGTAGATCAGCGAATAGGCGATCAGCACCTTGTTGGCGTCACCGTCGCTGGACTTCATGTACATCAACGCCTCGGCGCCGGACGCTCCACCCTTGAGCGAGACCACCATCGGCTGCTTCATCAGATTGTTCTTCTGGATGGCGGCCTGCATCATGCGCGCCATCTGGTCGGAAGCGCCGCCGGCGCCCGCCGCGACCACGATTTCGACCGGCTTGGTCGGCTCCCACGCCGCAAATGCCGGCGCGCTGACGATCATGGCCGCCAAAGCGGCCGTGGCTCTAAGGATATGTCCCACGTGTTTCTTCCCTATATCTTTGTTCAGATTAGCAAATCCGAACTGGCTCGTTGCCCCATTGTGCGGGGTAACCCGTATCAGTTCAAGCCGAACCGTACCGGAGTTGCTTGTGACTTTCGCATGAGACCACAAGCCGCACGTCGGGCCGGCTGGATTTCGAAGCCTTCAACAAAAACGCGGGCAGAGCCCGCGCTGCAACAAAAACGCGGGCTCATTGAGAGCCCGCGCTGCCGTCTGATGTCAGTCCTGCTTCCGCTCACACGATCAGAAGATCCTGCGGGTTGATGGTAACGCCGGCTTGCACGGTCGCCACGGTAATTGCGGAGGCCTGGGTCCCGTCCGCGCTGAAGTACAACGTCTGGTTCGCGGAATCGAAGTGGAACACCGCACCGGATCCCGAGAACTGATCGTCGCCCGAGGTTTCGAACAGCGACGACACGTTCATCCCCACGCTCAACCCACCGCCGAATCCATTTGCGGAGATCGCTATGTGGTCGTGTTCGGTGCTGTTGTTGAAGTCGGTGATGATGCCCGGCCCGTCCGTGGTTTGCAGGAAGGCGAAGCTGTCGTTGCCGCTGCCGCCGGTCATCGTATGGCTGCCGGAATTGCCGACCAGGATATCGTTGCCGCCGCCACCATTGAGCGTTTCGGTGCCGTTGGTGGCGATGATGATATCGTCGCCACCGGTGCCGGAAAGCGTCGTAGCGGAAGTCGCGTTGTTGATGACAATCGCGGTTGCGGCGTTGCCGCTGGTCGCGATGCCGTCTGAGGTCGTGTAAGTGAACGAGCCGCCGAGTGTCGCGTCATCGACAAAGAAGACATTCCCGAACGGCACGGCGTCGCCGCCGGTGCTCGACACGATGTTGTCGACGAACAGGTGGTCGATCGTATCCGGGTCGGTATCGTTGGCGGCCAGCATCCATGGCTGGATGGCAACAACGCCGTCCGGGCCGACGTCGGTGATCACGTTTTCACCGACCGCGGTTGGCGCATCGTTGGTGCCGTTGATGGCGACCGTGACGCTCTGCGCGACCGAGGCGCCGCCGTCGTCGGTGATAAACACCGTATAGGTCTGCGTCAGGGTCTGACCTGCCGCCAGGAACTGGATGTCGGCATTGTCGACCGTGAAGTGCCAGTCGACGGAACCGCTGCCGCCCGCCTCGGAGACCGGATCGAGCGAGAATGTTCCGACGTAGCCGCTATCCTGCGGCGAGAAGCTGGCCGTGTGGGTGTCAGCCACTTCAATATCACTGAACGAAATGCTTCCGTCGGTGCTTTCGGTCGCGGGGCCGTTGGCGGGACTGACCGAGACCCGATCGAGGAACATCGAATTGCCGTCGTCGCTGTAGGTAAACGCCAGCGTGGTGCTCGAGAGCGAGGGATCACCGACGACATCGAAGGTGTAGGTGGTAAAGCCACCGGATTGAACATTGCTCAGCGCCAGGATCTGCACACCATCCCAGGTCGCGATGAAGGAGTTGTTGATGGATTCGGGATCGCCGGCGAAGGAGAAGCTGACGAAGTAATGCTCCCCCGGAGTCGTCGCGACGGTCTGCGAGATGGTTTCGGTACCGACTCCGCCCGGCTGGGACAGTTGGGCCGCATAATTACCGAACTCACCACCCATCCCCAGAAACTGAGTTTGGATGAACGAGCCGGTTACGGTCCAGCCCGAAAAATCGCCGGTCTCGAAACTGCCATTGACGAATATGCTTGGCCCGGCGTCCTCGGTCATCGAGCCTGACGTGGTGCCTCCTGTGACGACCGGCGCATCGTCGGCCCCCGTTACATTGACCGTCAGCGTCGTCGTCTGGCTTCTGCCCAGGGTATCGGTGACCGTGAAGTCGAACTGGTCAGTCGGATTGTCGCCGACTCTAAGCGGATCCAGATTGGCGTTCGCCTGATAGAGATAGGTGCCGTCCGAAAACACCAGCAGATTGCCATAGTTCCCGGCCACCAGTGAGCCGACGTTGGAGGCCTGGCCGTTGACTTCGGAAATGGAGAGCGAAACGCCGGAATCGCCCACGGTGTCGCCCGCATCGGTGATCACATTGCCGCTGGCAATGAAATTGCCAGCATCAATGTTGACGCTATCCAGCGCCTCGGCTGTTGCCGGGTTGACGACCAGCGGGTCTTCCGATCCGGTCGCCGTAATGGTCACGGTCTGGGTCGACGTGGTAGCGCCGTCCGCGACCGTCACGTCATAGGTCACGGTCAAGGTTACGCCTGGGGCAAGAAAGTCGAGATTCATGTCCTGAATGGCAAACGACCAGTCCACACCACCGGCACCCGTGCCCGAAGAATCGTGCAAGGTGGTCATGAGCGCCGTTTGCAGCGCGTCCAGCG
>JBOHIT010000444.1:0-4434 GCA_050726155.1 Bradyrhizobium sp. | reverse complement strand
GTTCGATGGTCCAGCCGGTGTTGGTAAGCCCGCGCAGGAAATCCTCTTGCGAGTGAACCACGTCCAGCAGCCACGGACCCTGCTCGGATCGCACGATGGCGTCGACCAGCGCGAGCGCGTTTTCGCTAGCGCCCGCAAAGACCGGCCCGATATGGCGCGCCGTCCGTCCGTCACGGACCAGCGCAATGGCATTGCCTGTCGATACCATGCGCGAACCGGTGCGCCGGCCAAACTCGGTCAGAAGAGCGCTGCGGTCGAACCCCATGCCCTTGACGTCGCGCGCGATGAAGTCGGCGACGCCGTAGTCCGACAAGGATTGCACGGCGCTGACGCCTTGCGGAGTCTGCAGCCGCAGCCGCCGCAATTGCAGCGTCGGTGTGAAGCCGAGCGGGCCGTAGACGTTGGCGCCGGCCGGTGTCGCGTCGAGCCACGTGGTGAGGCCCAGTTTCGTTGCCGCGTTGAGGCAGGTGTCGACCAGCTTTGTCGCAATTCCACGGCGCTGCCAGGTCGCGGTGACCAGCACCATGCTGATCCAGGCGTTGCCCGCGGAGTAGGGCAGCAGCGCCGCGGTCGCGACCAGTTGCTTGCCGTCGCGCACCCCGAACACGATTCCCTTGCCCAGGAAGAACCGCCAGTCGGCCTCGTTCTGGTTCCAATGCGCCTCTGTCGATAACAGCAGTCCAGCCGGCGCATCGCCGACGCCGAGTTCGACCAGCGAGATGTGCTCAGTATCGGCCATCGCGCACCTCATATTTGGTGGGCTTGCCGAGGCTCGGCATCGACCGCGACACCCAGTCCGCGGTCCAGCGGATCAGTTGATCGGTATCGACGACCGGCAGACCGAACAGTTTTACAGCTTGCGACGTGTCGGTGAGCCACGCCGTCGGCTCCTCCTTGCCGGCGATAACAGGCGCGCGGCCAAACCGTTGCCCGAACTTGGCGGCGAGATCGCGCACGCTGAGGATTTCGTGGCCGCTGACATTGATTGGGGAAGTCGGCGTGTCGCAATGCGCGAGGCAGCGCAGCGCCTGCGCTGAGGCGTCGCCCTGCCAGATGAAATTGACATGGCCGAGGCTGACGTCGATCGGTTTGCCGGCCAACACCTTGCTGGCGATGTCGTGCAGCACGCCGTAGCGCATGTCGATCGCGTAATTCAGTCGGAACAGTCGGCCGGGCGTCGAATGCTGGCGCGAGAAATATTCGAACATCCGTTCGCGCCCGACGCAGGATTGCGCGTATTCGCCGGGCGGATTGGGCGAGAGCTCTTCATCGGCGCCTTTGCCGTTGACGGACACGAATGGATACACGCAACCGGTCGAGAACGCGACGATGCGCGATCCCGCAAACGCCTGTGCCACCAGTGCCGGAACATGCGAGTTCATCGCCCAGGTCAGCGACAGGTCGCCTTCGGCGCCGAATTTTCGCCCGGCCATGAAAATGATATTCGGGATTTTCGGCAACGCCTTGATCGCGGTTTCATCCAGCAGGTCGCAGTTGATGGTCTCGACGCCGCGGGCCTGCAGCCAATCCCTGACGCTGCCGTCGCTGAAACGTGCGACGCCGATGATCCGTCGGTCGGGCAGAGCGGCCTTGGCGAGGCCTGCCAGCGTCGGTCCCATCTTGCCGGCCACGCCCAAAATCATGATGTCGCCGTCGACGTTGCGAAGGTCGTCGATCAGCGCCTGGCTCGGACGGCACAGCAGATCGTCGAGATCCGCGATATCGGGAATCGTCTCCGGCAGATGGTCGCGTGTCAGCAGCATGCTTCTTCCCACGTTTGTCCTATTGCAGGCGGATGTCGCGGACCACGAACAGCCGTTCGAGGCCGAGCACCAGTCCGTACAGCGCCACGCCGAGCAGGGTCAGCAGGATGACGGCCATCACCATTGCCGGCGTGTCGAGCGACGACTGCACCTGGATCATGAGATAGCCGAGCCCGCGCTCGGAGGCGATGAACTCGCCGACGATGGCGCCGGCGACCGCGAGGATGGCGCCGACCTTCATGCCGGAGAACACGTAAGGCAGCGCGCCCGGCAGCTGGATCTTCCGGAACAGGGTCCAGCGCGAGCCGCGCAGCGATTTCACCAGATCCAGCAGATCAGGCTCGACCTCGCTCAAGCCCCGCGCTGTCGTGAGCAGGATCGGGAAGAAGCAGATCGAAAACGCGATCAGGATGTTCGGAAAAATGCCGTAGGAGAACCAGACGATGAACAGCGGTCCCAGCGCCACCTTCGGGATCATGTTCAGCGTCACGAACAGCGGCAGCAACAGCAGGCTGATCAGCGGCGACCAGGTGAACATCACCGCCAGCATGACGCCGACCAGTGCTCCGAGGCAGAAGCCGCCGAGGATTTCGGCTGCCGTCACCCAGAGGTTGGAGAGCCAGGCGTATTTGGCTGACGTCAGGGTCGAGAGCGCGGCCAGCGGCGAGGGCAGGATGAACTTCGGGACCTGGAAAGCATCGACCAGCACCTGCCAGAGTACCAGCACGGCGAGGTGCACGATCAGGATGATCGCCACCGTCCTCGCCGACCGCCCTGCATCGCCTGCCACGAATGCTCCTTTGGATCGCGTCCGGTTCCCGGCCACGCGGGGGCAGTCTATCGCGGGACGTGGCGGGTTTCAACCAGTTGGTTGATTAGTTCACACTGTCGTCCCGGCCTTGAGCCGGGACCCATACGCCGCGGCCTATCGGCTTAGGACGCTGGCGTCAGTCACCTTCTGCAACAACATCCGCCGCGGAGTATGGGTCCCGGCGTTCGCCGGGACGACGGCGGAGGCAGTAGTTCTACGGCCGCAGCGACTGCATCACCAGATCGACCACATGCTTGCGGCGGGCCTTGCGCGCCGTTGGGCTCGAGAGGTCCTTGCCGAAGATCGCGGACAGGGTCGGCGTGTTCGAAAAGTAGAAATAGCTCAGGCCCGCAATCGAAATGTAGAGGTGCACCGGGTTGATCCCCTTGCGGAACACACCGGCGCGGACGCCCTCGCCGAGGATGGCCGAGACCATGCTGACCAGCGGCGAGTGCATCGCCTCCAGCTTGCGGGAGCCGCGCACGTGGCGCGCGCCGCCGCGGTTTTCGTCGTTCAGGAGCACGATGAAATCAGGATGCGCGGCGAGATGGTCGAAGGAGGCCTCGATCAGGCGCTTGATGGCCTGCTGCGGCGGCAAGCCTTCCAGGTTGAGCTTGCGTTCCTGGGCGCGGATTTCCTCATAGACCCATTCCAGCACGGCCAGGTACAGCGCGTCCTTGTCGCCGAAATAATGGTAGACCAGCTGCTTGTTGACGCCGGCGCGCGCCGCGATCTCGTCGACCCGGGCACCGGCGAGGCCGCTATCGGCGAATTCACGGCGTGCCGCCGTCAAAAGCTTCCTCCGCGTCGCCGCCGGATCGCGGCGCTTCGGCTCGGTGCTATCAGCTCGTCTTTTGGGCATTTCCAACCAAACAGTTGACAATTCGTCGCGTCCTTGTTGCATTGGTAGCGTTACGGGCGCGCAACGACAAGGCCGGGATTGCGCGGGGATTACCGGCGTGCAAATCAGGAGAGTTGCCATGAAGGGCTTCAAGGTTGCGTCACTGGCTTTCGCGCTGGCAATGCAGGCGGCTCCCTCGCACGCCGGCGAGGCGGTCAATCTGATCCTGAACTGGACGCCGACGGCGGACCATTCGCCGTTCTATTACGCCAAGGCGCAGGGCTGGTACGAGAAGGCTGGCATCGACCTCACCATCGAGACCGGCAAGGGCTCCGGCGTATCGTCGCTGAAGGTCGGCTCCGGCGGTTCGCCGTTCGGCATCGCCGATCTCGCCACCATGCTGGTGGCGCGCAGCAAGGGTGCTGACGTCGTGGCGCTGATGAGCATCTACGCCAATACCGGGCAGACCTTCTATTGGCTGAAAAGCCATGGCGTGAACAGCGCCAAGGATTTCGTCGGCCACAAGATCGGCAATCCGCCGGGCGATGCGTCGCGGGTGATGTGGCCGGCCTTCGCCAAGGCCGCCGGCATTGCGCCGGATGCGGTAACCTTCGTCAATGTCGGGCCGACCGCCAAGATCGCAGCCCTGAAGAGCCACACCGTCGATATCATCAGCGACTTCTACAACGAACATGACCTGAAGGTGATCGAGTTCGGCGCCGACCTCGGTTATGTCAACTGGAAGGACATCGGGCTCAACCCCTACGGCAATTCGCTGATCATCAACGGCGCCTATCTGGAAAAGAATCCGAAAATCGCCGACGCCTTCGTCAAGGTCAGCCAGAAGGCCTTTGCCGCCTGCGTCGCCGATGTCGCGCCCTGCCTGAAGGCGCTGCTCGAATCCGTGTCGGGGCTCGACAAGGAAAACCAGGAACGGCAGTGGGAGCGCATCAAGTTCCTGATGACGGACGATTTCACCACCACCAAGGCGCTGGGCTGGATCGACGCCGAGCGGATGA
>JBOHIT010000443.1:0-5674 GCA_050726155.1 Bradyrhizobium sp. | reverse complement strand
CAAGGGCTGAGCGCGGTCGGGAGATTGTTTGCTGGTTCATTGCCGGAGAGCGTTGAGTTTCTGAGCGCCAATCTGCTACCGTCGCATGCGCGACGGCGGCGGGTAGGCCTCATTCCGGCGAGGCGATAGGCTTCCGGTCGCGGCGACACAAACCGCGACAACCAAGAGCTGCCAGGAGCGCCCCATGGAAATGATCGACCTGAGTCGTGACCTGTTCCACCGCACGCAGACGCATCCCGCTCATCCGCCCGTGATCATCTCCGTGTGGTACGACCACGCCGAGAAGAAGCGCGCGGGAAACACAGAGTGGTCCTCCAAGGCTTTGTCCATCGCCTTCAGCGATCATGCGGGAACACACGTGGATGCGCCGGTGCACTTCGATTCCCGCCCCGATGCCCTTTCAATCGACCAGATGCCGCTGGAGAAATTCTATACGTCCGGCATCTGTCTTGATCTGTCCCGCGTACCGTTGCGCCATTCCGTAACCGTCCCGGAAATGGAAGCGGCACTGTCGGCTTCCGGCCAGGAAATCCGCGCCGGGGACACTGTGCTGCTGCACATGGCCACCAACGATCGCCTGCTGGGCAAGCCGGGCTACCACCACGATTTCCCGGGTCTCGCGGTGGAGAGCGTGCATTGGCTGGCCGACCGGGGCATCGGCATGTTTGGTGTGGAGGCGGTGAGCCCGGCCCCCGAAGGCGAACCCAATTTTCAGGCTCATCTGGCCTGTGCCGAACGGGGGATTACACACATGGAATGCCTTGCCAATCTCGACAAGCTTGTGGGACGCGGTCGATTCCGCTTCATCGGCTTTCCGCTCAAGATCCGCGGTGGCACCGCAAGCCCCATCCGCGCCGTCGCGATCTTCGAGTGACGGCGTGGTCTCATACTACAGCTGCCGCAGTATGACCGGATCGGTGATCTTGTCGTCGGCCGCGAGCAGCAGCGCCTTGGAGATGATGATCGACAGCGTGCGGTCGCCCTCGAACGGCAGCCAGATTCGGTCGGCTTCGGTTGAGCTTTTCGGAACGATGCAGATGTGCCGGCTGTTGCTTCGCCCCTCCGACTGCATCTTGCAGCATCATCGGATGGTGCCAATTTAGGCGGGATTAATTCGCTTGCTAAACTTGCGGGTGCGGGCGGCGAATGCTTACCGCTTTCTTATCTCGGCCGATGCTGTCGCATGCACCCGGCGATTGCCTAAAATTTTCTACAAATCGATAACGAGCGGACAACTGCTCCGGCAAAATCCGGACGATGTTAAACGCGCCCTTCATGGCGCGCGTGCTTCCTTCTCGTCAAAAGAAGGAGGCAGGGGATGCCCATTTTTCAGTATTTTGGCAGCGTAGGGTCAGCGCTGCTGGTGTTGTTGTTCATTTCCGACGCCTGTCTGCGCGACAGTGAAAGCGATTCACGCTTCGACGGGTCGCTCTATCAGAGCGCCCTTTACGCGCCGCGACCGGTGGACACGCTTGAGGAGTCTCGGTTCACACGCGATGCGTCGCCGGCGGACCGCGTCAAGGAGGTGTTTGCCCAGTTCGTGCCCAACGAAGGCAAGCGCAACAAGCGTTACTCCTCGATCGCAACGCGCGGGACGTAGTACAGTCAAGTTTGCGATCACCCATCCGCGTCGTCCCGACCCTTCGCCGGGACGACGAAGGTCCTCATGCGCGGGGTATGACCGCGAAACCACGCGGCGGATCGTCGCTTCCCTGTCGCATCGCCCTGCTATCCGCAATCACAGGGGCGCGTCATTGATTCGCGTGGGGCCATCAGTCGCGACAATCGTCATCGCTCTGTCACAGGAATCGGGTAGGTGCACAGGCATGGGTAGTGACTCCTCGAGTGAAGAGAGCCCGGAGCGGCGCTTTCGCACTTTGTTTATCTCCGACGTCCATCTCGGAGCCCGCGGCTCGCAAGCCGACCGGTTGCTGGACTTCCTCAAAACCCACGACGCCGACACCATCTATCTCGTCGGCGATATCGTCGACGGCTGGGCGCTGAAATCGAACTGGTACTGGCCGCAATCGCACAACGATTTCGTGCAAAAGATGCTGCGCAAGGCGCGCAAGGGCGCCAAGGTCATTTACGTGCCCGGGAATCACGACGAGTTCCTGCGCAATTATTACGGCACCCATTTCGGCGGCATCGACGTGGTGGAGAACACCATCCACGAGGGCGTCGACGGCAAGCGCTATCTCATCATCCACGGCGATATCTTCGATCTCGTGGTGCAGAACGCGCGATGGCTCGCCCATCTCGGCGACAAGGCCTATGACTTCGCCATTCAGATGAACCGGCTGGTCAACTTCTTCCGGCGCATGTTCGGCGTGCCCTATTGGTCGCTGTCGCAATGGGCCAAGCTGAAGGTCAAGAACGCGGTGAACTATATCGGCGCGTTCGAAAAGACGCTGGCCGCCGAAGCGCGGCGGCACGGCGCCGACGGCGTGATCTGCGGCCATATCCACTACGCCACCATCCGCGACGAGCACGGCATCCGCTACATGAACTGCGGCGACTGGGTCGAAAGCTGCACAGCACTCGTCGAGCACGAGGACGGCCGGTTCGAAATCATCACCTGGGCCGATCCGGAGCGCCGCCTGGCGCCGGTTCCCCGCGTCACCGCGCGCGCTGCATGACGCGTATCCTGGTCGCGACCGATGCGTGGCATCCCCAGATCAACGGGGTGGTGCGGACGCTGGTCATGATGGCGGAAGCGGCCAAAGGTTTCGGCGTCGATGTCAGCTTCCTGACGCCGCAATCGTTTCGCACCTTTGCGATGCCGAGCTATCCGGATTTGGCGCTGGCGCTGCCTTATCCCGCAAAGATCGCGGCGTTGATCGAGGCTGCGAAGCCGGACGGCATCCACATCGCGACCGAAGGCCCGATCGGGCTGCTGGTGCGGCGCTATTGCTGCAAACACGGATTGCCGTTCACCACGAGCTTCCATACCCGTTTTCCGGAATACGTCTCCGCGCGCTCGCCGATTCCGGAATCATGGGTCTGGCGCGCGCTGCGCTGGTTCCACCGGCCGGCCCATGCGGTGATGGCGGCGACCCCGGCGCTTGCCGCGGAATTGCGCCAGCGCGGCTTTCGCAACGTGGTGCTGTGGTCGCGCGGCGTCGACACCTCGCTGTTTCATCCGCGCAGCGCCGACCTTTGCCTGCCGCAACCGGTGTTCCTCAGCGTCGGCCGTGTCGCGGTCGAAAAAAACCTCGAGGCGTTTCTCGACCTCGATTTGCCTGGCACCAAGCTTGTGGTCGGCGATGGCCCGGCCCGCGCGGCGCTGGAACGGAAATATCCGGATGCCGTGTTTTTGGGCGCCCGGCAGGGCGAGGAATTGGCGGAGATCTACGCCGCCTCCGACGTCTTCGTATTCCCGAGCAAGACCGACACGTTCGGCCTGGTGCTGCTCGAGGCGCTCGCCAGCGGGCTGCCGGTTGCCGCTTTTCCGGTCACCGGTCCCCGCGACGTGATCGGTGCGGCGCCGGTCGGTGTGCTGAGCGACGATCTGCAGGCCGCCTGCATGGACGCGTTGCAGATCGCGCCGCAGGCCTGCGTGGGGTTTGCATCAGCCCATACCTGGCAGGCCTCGGCGCGTGTCTTCGTCGGACACGCCCTGAATGTCCGCGACACGGACGTGCTGGCCTCGGATTCCCCGGGTGAGGCCGCCGAATTTGTGGCGGAAGACCCGCATTTCGCCGCCTGACTTCACCGGATTGCGTCTTGCCCGCCCGTCGGCAGACGCGTTACAAAGCGGCATGACGGATCAAGCCTCCATGGTACCGGTCGACGCTGCTGACATCGATGCGGCGGCGCGGGTGGTCGCGCCGTTTGCCGTGCGAACCCCGCTGTTGTCGTTCCCCGTTCTCAACGAACGCGTCGGGACCAAGGTTTTCCTGAAGCCGGAAATGTTGCAGCGGACTGGCTCGTTCAAGTTCCGCGGCGCCTTCAACAAGCTCGCCTCGATTCCGCAGGCCGAGCGCAGCGGCGGTGTGGTCGCGTTCTCGTCCGGCAACCATGCCCAGGGCGTCGCCGCGGCGGCGCAGATCCTGAATATGCAGGCGACCATCGTGATGCCCAAGGACTCGCCGCTGACCAAGCGCGAGCGCACCAAGGGCTACGGCGCCGAGGTCGTGCTCTACGATCGCGACAAGGAAGACCGCGAAGCGATTTCCAAGGAGATCGCGCGCAAGCGCGGCGCCACGCTGGTGCGTCCCTACGATGATCCCTTCGTGATCGCCGGGCAGGGCACTGCGGGCCGCGAGATCGCCGAGGACATGGCCGCCCTTGGCCTGATGCCCGATATCGTGGTGGCGCCGGCCTCCGGCGGCGGATTGATCGCGGGCGTTGCCACCGCCATCAAGTCGCGCTTCCCATTGGCCGCGCTGATCGTGGCCGAACCCGACGGCTATGACGATCATGGCCTCTCGCTGCGCGCGGGACATCGCGAAGCCCATCACGCCGCGGGCCGCACCATCTGCGACGCGCTGATGGCCGCGATCCCCGGCGAGATGACGTTCTCGATCAACAGCAAGCTGTTGGCGCAGGGCGTCACGGCGACCGATGCGGAAGTCGGCGCGGCGGTGGCGTATGCCTATCGCGAACTGAAGCTGGTGGTCGAACCCGGTGGCGCCGTCGGTCTCGCCGCCTTGCTGGCCGGCCGCATCGACGTGCGCGGCAAGAACGTCGTCATCGTTCTCTCTGGCGGCAATGTCGACGCGGACCTGTTCGCCAAGCTCGTCGCCTGATCAGCGCCTGCGGCCGCCGAACGATCGTCCGCCGCCAAAGGAACGACCACCGCCGAACGAGCGCCCACCACCAAACGCGCGGCCGCCACCGAACGAGCGTCCGCCATACTGGGCGCGCGAGTGACCGAACGAACGCCCGCCATACGAACTGCGCGAGTGACTGGAGTAGCGATGACCGGAGTAGTGTTTCCCCGAGTAATGGCTCCTGGAGTAATGGTGCCGGTCACCGCCCATCCTGTGCGACCCGCGGTTATGGAACTGGCTTCGGCCCTGCATGTGCTTATGGCCGTGCATCCTGGACGCCGAGTTGAAACTGCCCGCCCTGTGGCCGTTCATGGACGCCGACGCATTCATTCCCTTGGCCGATGAGGCCAGCGCCGGGCCGTGATGGCCCATACGGCTCACCGGCCTCGACAGGCGGTTGAATTGCATCAGCGGCACGTTCCTCGGCTGCGCCTGCAGCCTCAATGCTGTGCGTGCGTACGGACTGTTGGGGAAGGAATCGCGGAACGATCTGTAGCCGACAGATGTGTTGGTGAGCACGGCCCGGTGCCATGCCCAGGACTGCCGCCAGTTGCCAAGCAGCACGCGGATGCGATCCGACCGCGGGTCGGACGGATACATCTGGATGAATTCCTCATAATATTCGGGGGAGCCTTCCGACAGCACGTAATCATAGGCCTGGCCGATTGATCGCGAGGGCAGGTTCGACGCCATCTGGATCACCGGGCTGCCATCGGGCGCGCGGGTCGCCGCAACGGCCGTATCGCCGAAGAAATAGAAATCGCTGGTCAGCGACGAACTCTCCCACGGCGTCTGCTTGCCGCCGGTGGCGTTGTTCACTTCGAGACGAACGCGCTTGAACAATTGCTGGATCGGCAGATTGGGCTGGCGCGCGATGTTCAGGAACGCCGACGTATAGG
>JBOHIT010000442.1:0-8308 GCA_050726155.1 Bradyrhizobium sp. | reverse complement strand
GCCCTGGGTTCGGCCCTAAGCTTGCCGACATTGCTGACCGGGAGGATTGCATGACGATTGGCAGTTACAGGCAGTTCTGTCCGGTCGCGATGGCGGCGGAAATATTATGCACGCGCTGGACCGTCGTGCTGCTGCGCGAACTCATCGCCGGCTCGACGCGCTTCAACGAGCTGCGGCGCGGCGTTCCACGGATGTCGCCGGCGCTGCTGTCGCAACGTCTGAAGGACCTCGAGGTTGCTGGCATCGTCGTGCGCATCGCGTCGCCTTCCGATCGCGGCGCGTCCGAATATCAGTTGACGCCGGCCGGCCGCGAACTCGGGCCGATCGTGGAAGCGTTCGGCATCTGGGGTCAGCGCCGCATCGAAGCGGACTTGTCGCTGCAGCATCTGGATGCCCAGCTGCTGATGTGGGACATGCGCCGGAACCTGAACACGACGCCGATGCCGCCCCGCCGCAGCGTGGTGCAGTTCACCTACCCCGAACTTCCCGCGACCCAGCGGCATTGGTGGCTGATCGTCGATCCCCACGACGGCGTCGACCTCTGCTCGATCGATCCCGGCTTCGATGTCGATCTCTATGTTTCGGTCGATCTGCGAACCATGACCGCGATCTGGATGGGGCTCGATACCGTGCGTGCCGCCCTCGCCAACCGCCGCATGATCTTGACCGGCGACCGCAAGCTCGGTGCGGCGATGCAAAGCTGGCTCGGGCTCAGCCCGTTTGCGAAAGAGCAGAAGCTCGCCAGCTGACCGGGCCTGCCGGGGAATGACCGGTACAGACTCTGTATCGGCCTGGTTCATTTGCTGAACTGGCACGTCGCCGCGTTGGTCTGGCAAGTCGGGATCAGACCTCCATCGATAGCGGAGGCCAACATCAAGCCAGGAGCACTATCACATGGCGGCTTTTCTGATCGCAGACATCAAGATTACCGACGACAAATGGGTGCCGGACTATGCGGCTTCCGTGCACGACATCGTCCACAGACATGGCGGCAAGTATCTGTCGCGCAGCGGCAACGTCAAAACCCTCGAAGGCGGGCCATCGGACACGACCCTTGTCGCGATCATGGCGTTTCCGTCGGCAAAACACGCCGAGGCCTTCGTTGCCGATCCCGAATACGCCCCTTACGGCGCGGCGCGCCGCGGCGGCAGCCAGAGCCGTTTTCAGCTCATCGACGACACCGATCTGGCCGGAACGATTTCTTACCTGATGAAGGGCTGAACACCCGCTTGGACTCCGGGCGCGCCTTCACATCGTGAAGATGCGCCCGGGGTTGAGAATCTGCTGCGGATCGAGTGCGCGCTTCAGCGTCCGCATGGTCTCGATCTCTTCCGCGGTGCGGCTGATTTTCAGATAAGGCCGCTTGAGGATGCCGATGCCGTGTTCGGCGGAGATCGAGCCTTCGAAATCGCCGGTGATGCCGTAGATCAGCTTCGACACCTCGTCGCGCCGGTCCGGCGGCGGGTGCTTGACGTTGACGTGTAGATTGCCGTCGCCGGCATGGCCGAACACGATCGCATAGGCATCGCTGTGAACCATCTTCACGGCCTTGTCGATCGCATGCGCGAACGCCTCCATCCGGTCGATGGCGAGACTGACATCGAAGCCGACGCCGGCGGGCCCGAGCGCGCGACCCAGTTCGACGGAGGAATCGCGGATCCGCCAGATCGCCGCAGCCGCGGCGCCCGAACTGGCAATCGTGGCATCGAGAATGATTTCTTCGCCAAGCGCCTCCTCGAGCAGCATTTCGAGACCGCGGCGCAGCCGTTCGGCGTCGCTGCCGGAGGCCTCGAACAGCACGTAGAACGGCTGATCTGCCGGCAGCGGCCGGACCACGCCCTTCACCAGTTCGGTGGTGAGGCGGTAATAGCTGTTCCACATCACCTCGAAGGCGGTGAGTTCGCCACCGAGTCGGGTGCGCGCCAGCGCCAGCAGCGCGCGGACCTTGTCGAAGCTTGCCAGCGCGCACAGCGCCACCTGCTGTTCGGCCGGCGCTGGAAAAATCCGCAGCGCCGCCCGCGTCACGACGCCGAGCGTGCCTTCGGTGCCGACGAATAATTGCTTCAGGTCGATCCCGGTATTGTTCTTGATGTATTTGCGCACGCCCTTCAGCACGGTACCGTCCGCCAGCACGGCCTCGAGCCCGAGCACGAGATCGCGGGTCATGCCGTAGCGGATCACCCGATTGCCACCGGCATTGGTGGAAATGTTGCCGCCGATCGTGCAGCTGCCGCGCGAGCCGAGATCGAGCGGAAACATGAAGCCGTCCTGCTCGACCCGCTCCTGCAGGCGTTGCAGCGGCACGCCGGCCTGCGCGATCACCACCCCACCGCTGGTGTCGACCTCCTCGATCGCGTTCATGCGCTCCATCGACAACACGATTTCGTTGGGCTCCGGCATCGTGGCGCGGACCAGGCCGGTCATTCCGCCCTGCGTCGTGACCGGCACGCGCGCCGCATGGCACAGCGTCAGAATGCGCGACACGTCCGCCGTCGTGCGCGGCCGCACCACCGCGACCGGCAGATCTACCGCTACTCCGGCCATATCGGTGTGATAGCGCGCGCCGATATCGGCCCCGGTCAATATCGTGGTCGCG
Organism: Bradyrhizobium sp.; assembly: GCA_050726155.1. Lineage (GTDB taxonomy): Bacteria > Pseudomonadota > Alphaproteobacteria > Rhizobiales > Xanthobacteraceae > Bradyrhizobium. The sequence continues at coordinate 5,712 of JBOHIT010000442.1, read as the reverse complement.
TCGAATTCAGCACGAAGCTGGTCAATGATAGCCGCCGGCACGTTCCGCTCCGCTTGCTAGTTCCGTGGGAGTCGTTGGGTCGCTCCCTTGCCAACGGAGTATTGGGATTTTTCACCCGCGCCGCAATACCGACGGTCGTCGCCTGGCTTGCCGCCTCCGCGGGTGACGACATCTGGGCGTGAGGCAAACAAAAAACGGCGGGGAAAAATCCCCGCCGCTTTGAATTCAACGATTCACAGATGAGCTTACATCATCCCCATGTCCAGCATGCCCGGCAGCTGCGCCAGCGGCAGCGCAGCGGCGCCGACAAGGGTTGCGACCATGGTGGCGAGCGCGTGGTTGGTGCGGCGCTTGCCGCGCATCTGGCTGGAAATCCATTCCAGCACCTTGGTGTCGATATTCATGGCTTTGGTCGGCGCCCAACTCTCGATGTCGGTGTCGGGCGACAGGGCAATCGTGCGCGGCGGCACCGGCAGCCCGGACTCGGAGGCCGCATGATGGGCGACCGCCTTGGCCAAGAGATCGTCGAAACGACCATCGTCGCTGCGCTCGGCGGCAGCGTCGCTGATTTCGAACAGCGCCTCGGCTTCGGCGCGGCTGACCGGCTGATGCTCGACAGCGGTCGCGGTCAGGATGCGGGCGCACCAGGCGGCGTCATCGGCATCGAGCGCACGCGAAAAATGGATACGACCTTTGGTGGTCGGGCCTTCGCCGGTGATGACGCCGTCGCGAACGACGGTGAGCGCATGGGCGGCGGTCTTGCGGCAGGACGGTTGGAGCACGGCGGACGCTTCAACAGACTTGGTACTTGGGGCAGACATAGTGGGCACTTCTCAATTTCTTTTCTGATTCAGCATTGCGACGGGGGCGTAAACGAGTGGTTAATGATTCGAAACTTGCATTCCGAGATTTTTAAATGGTTGCCAATTGGTCGCGGTGAGCATTGTCATGGTTCGGTTGAACGATCCCTGAACGCCCCTGGCCACCGGGACCGGGTTCATGGGGGCCATAAAAGGCGATATCGGGGCAATCCGGGCGATTACGGCCGCTGGGGTTGTTTCGTCGCAGGAGCGCGGATTAAAAGAAGATGCTAGGAGTTCCCTCGCGCGGAGAAGGATATCGCCTTTTGTTGCCGGCGGTTCACTTCCACCCCGATACTACTTATAACCGAAATCATAAATTCCCCTGTAACTTGAATGACATGAGGTCGAACCATGGCTCTCCAGATTGGCGCGCTCGCCCCTGACTTCGAAGCCCAGACCACCGAGGGAAAGGTTAAATTCCACGACTGGATTGGCTCTAATTGGGCACTTTTGTTCTCGCACCCGAAGGATTTCACCCCGGTCTGCACCACCGAACTCGGCGCTCTCGCAAAGTTGAAGCCCGAATTCGACAAGCGCGGCGTCAAGCTGATGGGGTTGAGCGTCGATCCCGTCGACAAGCATTCGAAGTGGTCCGAGGACATCAAGGAGACGCAGGGCGCGGCGCCGAACTACCCGATGATCGGCGACACCGATTTCAACGTCTCCAAGCTCTACGACATGCTCCCCGCCTCCACCTCGGGCGATGTCGCGACCCGAACCGCCGCCGACAACATGACCGTCCGCAACGTCTTCATCATCGGGCCGGACAAGAAGATCAAGCTGGTGCTGGTCTATCCGATGACCACCGGCCGCAATTTCCAGGAAATCTTGCGCGTGATCGATTCCCTGCAGATGACGGCCAAGCATCGCGTCGCGACGCCGGCTGACTGGAAACAGGGCGAGGACGTCATCATCGCGGGCTCGGTCACCGACGACGAGGCCAAGACGATCTATCCGCAAGGCTGGAAATCGCCGAAGCCCTACATCCGGATCGTGCCGCAGCCGAAATAATCCTTACCGTCATTGCGAACGAAGCGAAGCAATCCATACTACCCGCGGACTGGATTGCTTCGTCGCTTCGCTCCTCGCAATGACGAACTAAACTTTCGGCACCAGCCAGTTGGCAACGAGAAGGCCGGCGGTCGATGAGACCGCCGTCACTGCCGCGCCCCAGGAGATGTCGACGATCGCCACCAGCCAGCTCCAGTGCCGCAGCAGCGACAGCGATGTAAGGTCGAAAGTCGCGTAGCAGAACAAGCCGAACAGCGCGCCGAAGAGCAGCGTCGATTGCCAACTCGCCTCAGCCCCGCCGTTGACGAAAATCACGATGCCGACGACGTAGAGCAGGTAGAACAGGATCGCGGGGGCGAGCTTGATCTCGCCCACCATGTTGCCGACCTGCGAAGTGAAGAAGTCCTTGGCAACAATACCGAGAAACAGGAAATCCAGCGGCACCAGGACGAACAGCGTCACCAGATAAAGCATGGCGTATCGGTTCACGGCAGCCTCCAGCCCGCGGACCGCGGCGCAATCATTGCCAGAGCGTTTTCGAGCGAAGTGGACGCCGGTTCGCGTGAAGAAAACGCGTCAAAACAAGAATCTATAGCGATACTACGAACGAGGCGGCTTCCGGTTTCACCCGGAAGCCATCTGGGAAGATCAGGCCGCGCGGACGCGGTCGAGGAACTTCTCGACCTCGGCCTTCAGATGCAGACTCTCGCTCGACAAATTCTGCGCCGAAGCGAACATGCGGTTCGAAGTCTCGCCGGTCTCGCCGGCGCCCTGGGCGGCGGTGCGGATGTTGACGGCAACGTCGGCAGTGCCGCTCGCTGCGGCCCGCACGCTCTGGGCGATGTTCTGGGTCGCGCCGCGCTGCTGCTCGACCGCGGCCGAAATCGAGGTCGCGATGTCGCTGATGCGCTCGATGGTCTGGCCGATCGCCTTGATCGCGCTGACCGACTCCTCTGTCGCCAGTTGCATATTGCCGATCTGGCTCGAGATCTCCTCGGTCGCCTTGGCGGTCTGGCCAGCGAGGCTCTTGACCTCCTGCGCCACCACCGCAAAGCCGCGGCCGGCGTCGCCGGCACGCGCTGCCTCGATGGTGGCATTGAGCGCCAGCAGATTGGTCTGTTCGGCAATCGAAGTAATCAATTTCACCACGTCGCCTATCCGAGCGCCCGCCTCCGACAGCTCGGCGATGCGCTGGTCAGTGGCCGTGGCCTGCTTGACCGCGTCGGCCGCGATCCCGTTGGATTCCTGGACCCGGCGGGTGATCTCGGCAATCGAATTGGAAAGCTCGTCCGACGCAATGGCTGCGGTGCGGACATGCTCGGATGCGGTTTCGGAAGCGCCGGCCGACTGGCCCGAAAGGCCGGCGGTGGTCCGCGCGGTCTCGGTGAGCTGCTTGGCGACGCGTTCGAACTCGCTGGAGGAGTTCAGCACCTTGTCGAGGATGCCGCCGACGCTGGTCTGGAATTCGTCGACGAACCCGCGCAGTTCGGCCTTGCGTTGCTCGACGGCGGCGGCAGAAGCCGCGGTCTGTTCGTCGCGAAGCCTGCGGCGCTCCATCGAGTTGTTCTTGAACACCGCCACCGTGCGCGCGATCTCGCCGATCTCGTCGGTGCGTTCGTGGCAATCGATCTCGACGTCGTTGTTGCCATTGGCGATGGCGGTCAGCGATGCCGTGACCGAAATCAGCGGCTTGGTCACGCGACGCACGATCAGCATCGTCAGCAGCATCACCAGAAGAGCAGCAATACCAGCCGCGATCGCCATGTTCTGGATGGCGTGCGCAAGCATGGTTTCATACTGCGCCATCGGGATGCCGACATAGAGAACCCCGGTCACTTTGCCGGCCGAATTCGAGATCGGGTAGTAGGCCGTCATGAAGGTCTTGCCGAACAGCGTCGCCGGTCCCTTGTAGGCCTCGCCGCGGCGCAGGATCGGCTGTCCGGGATGGTCGGGCGCAAGCTGGGTGCCGACAGCACGGTCGCCGTTTTCCTTTTTCACGTTGGTGGAGCGACGAACGAACTGGTTGCTGGTCTCGTCATAGACGAACAGCGTCGCGTTGCCGCCGACATAGCCGACCGAGCGATCGACGATCGCATGGTCCTTGAACTCGGGCATCGCAGGCACTTCGGCCTTGGCGACGATGCCGTCCTTCAGCGTGATCTTGGCGTTCGGGTAGGTTTCGGCAAAGGACAGCGCCAGCGTGCGCAAATTGACCTCGATGTCGCGAAGCGCCCGGTCGCCGAACTCCGATGTCAGCGACCAATAGGCCGCCCCCACTACCAATGCGGTATTCACTGCGATCAGCAGGATAGCTGAAATGACCGCCTTGGTGCCGAGACGAAGCTTCAGCGACGGCAGGAACGTTCCAATCGACCGCGCAGTCATGACCGAGATACCCCCCGAAAAACCTAACAATTGAACATTTTTGCTTACGATCGCATTAACAGGCACAACCTAGGGCAAAGGCTGAGGAACCCAATGAAGCTTATGCGCGCATGACCACCGGCCCCTGCATCGTCTGGTTCCGGGACGACCTTCGCCTTTCCGACCACCCGGCCCTGCACGCGGCATCCCGGACCGGGGGGCCAGTGATCTGCGTCTATGTGCTGGACGAGGCGAGCCGGACGGCGCCACCTGCCCGACCGCTGGGTGGCGCGGCGCGCTGGTGGCTGGCGCAGTCGTTGCGGGCCTTGCAGGCAAGCCTGGGCAAACTCGGCGTACCGCTGGCGCTGCGCAAAGGGACGCCGGCCGAAATCATCGCCGGGCTGGCGCGCGAGACCGCGGCCGGAACAGTGCTCTGTAACGAGATCGCGCAGGCGCCGCATCGGGCGGTGGCCGAACTCGTCGCGGAAGCGCTCGCCGAGATCGGCGTTGGAGCAGAGCGCCTCCCCGGCGATCTCCTGGTCGCACCGAGCCAGATCCGCAACAAGGAGAACCGGGGCCTGCGCGTGTTCACGCCATTCTGGCGGCGGGTGCAAACGCTGGGCGATCCGCCGAAGCCACTGCCGGCGCCGAAGAAGCTCGCCGGCATTTCCGGTATCGCCGGCGATGCGCTGGAAGACTGGCATCTCGAACCCACGAAACCCGACTGGGCCGGCGGCTTGCGCAAGCACTGGCGGCCCGGCGAAGCATCGGCGCAGGCGCGGCTCAAGGCATTCCTCGCCGATGGGGTGGCCGGCTATTCCGGCGATCGCGACCGGCCCGATCGCGACGGCACCTCGAGCCTCTCGCCGCATCTTCGCTTTGGCGAGATCAGCCCGCGCCAGGTCTGGTACGCCGCAAAGTTCGCCGCGGCCGAGCACCCTCGGCTGTCAGCTGATATCGACAAATTCCTCAGCGAGCTCGGCTGGCGCGAGTTCTGTCGTCACCTGCTGTTCGATGTGCCTGACCTCGCAACACGCAATTTGCAGCCGTCATTCGACGCCTTTCCCTGGAAGCGCGACGACACATCATTGCATGCGTGGCAACGCGGCCAGACCGGCTACCCCATCGTCGACGCCGGCATGCGCGAACTTTGGCACACCGGCGTGATGCATAACCGGGTGCGGATGGTGGTGGCCTCGTTCCTCGTCAAGCATCTGCTGATCGACTGGCGCGAAGGCGAGCGATGGTTCTGGGATACGCTCGTCGATGCCGATGCCGGCAGCAATCCGGCGAACTGGCAATGGGTCGCCGGCTCCGGCGCTGACGCTGCGCCCTATTTCCGTGTCTTCAATCCGATCCTGCAGGGTGAAAAATTCGACCCTGATGGCGTCTACATCCGGCGCTGGGTCCCGGAACTCAGGCAACTGCCTGACGGCTTGATCCATCAACCCTGGACCGCGACGCCGCTTGAACT
>JBOHIT010000441.1:0-3820 GCA_050726155.1 Bradyrhizobium sp. | reverse complement strand
GCACGGTGCCGTCGAAATTCCTGGTCTCAGCGAGATAGCGCGCGGTGCCGAGCAGCATGGTGGTGTGGCCGTCATGGCCGCAGCCGTGGAATCGGCCGGGAATGGTCGAGCGCCAGCGCAGATTGGTGTTCTCTTCCATCGGCAGCGCGTCCATGTCGGCGCGCAGGCCGATCTTCATGGCGCCGTTGCCCTTGCCCTTGAGCACGCCGACGACGCCGGTGCCGCCGAGACCGCGATGCACCTCGATGCCCCATTGCGTCAGCTTGTCGGCGACGATGCCCGAGGTGCGGACCTCCTCGAAGCCGATCTCGGGATGGGCATGAAGATCGCGCCTGATAGCGGTGAGTTCGTCGGCAAAGCCGTCGATGCGTTCGATGGTGGGCATGTCTGTTATCCGGTTACAGTTGAACGAGATCTGGGTGAGGGCACAAACGGCTTTCCGTTCGGCTTGATGCGGATACCCGGACGCAGCCGCGTCCAGGGCAGGCTGGCGGTATCGGCCGGCATGGCGCCGGGCGCGGCGCAGATCAGCAGCTTCTCGGCGATCGGTTCGAAATCGGCGCGGAAATGCACTGAACTCTTGTTGACCAGGATTGCCTGCTTGGTCGGTTCGATGCCGACATAGCGGTACATCGCCTGGTCGGCGAGCTGCGCCTTGTACGAACTCACGACCACACGGACGTCCCCGATACGAAGACACGCCGACGGCCCCATATCCATGTCGCGGCCGCCATAATAGGGACCCGGCGCCACGAACTTGCCGTCCGACAGTTTCTCGACGACGAAGCTTTCCTGGTAGGGCGCGTCGCCTGATATGCCGGACTTGCCGCCGAGCGAAAGCGTCACGGTGGCGCCGACACCGGCCTGATGCGCGGCCTTCGCCGATTGCGGATCGTAGATCACGCCGTGAGCGGCGCGGGTCGCCTTGTTGCGCACCAGCGCGCGCAGCATGCCCGTGGTGTCGGAATCGCCGCCGGCGCCGGGATTATCCTGGGTGTCGGCGATGACGATCGGCTTGCTGGCGTTCTTGGCCAGCTCCATGGCGTGGCGCACGCCTTCGTCGGGCGAATAGATCCGGCCGTCGAAATCGTCCTCGTGGCCCTCGATCACTGCCACCATTCTGTCGGCGGCGGCGTCCGCGTCGGCCTGCGTCGCGCCATAGGCGAAGACGCTGGGTCCGCAGTCCCTGAAATCGGCCGCCGGAAAGCCCGGCGCAAAGGACAGCGTCGGCACTGCGTCGCTCTCCAGCGCCGCCAGCTTTTGATAGATGCCCTTGGTCGGCTGGTCGTTGGTGCACTGCCAGCTGATCGGAATCAGGAACGGCAATTGCCGGAACGCTTTTGCGAACCGCGCTTTCGTCTTCAGCATCAGCGCCAGATGTTTGGCGCAGGCGCGGCCGGTCTCGGCCATGTCGATGTGCGGGTAGGTGCGGTAGGCAATCAGCGCATCCGCATGCTCGATCATCTCGGGCGAGACGTTGGCATGGAGGTCCAGGCTCACCACCATCGGCATGTCCTTGCCGATCAGCTTGCGCACGCGGGCGAGCGTTTCGCCTTCGCCATCGTCGTAATGCTCGGTCACCATCGCGCCGTGCAGGTCGAGATAGACGGCATCGATCGGTCCTGCGGCGGCGATGCCGTCGATCATTTCCTTCATGACCCGTTCAAAGGCATCCTTCGTGACATGCGCCGATGGGCTCGCGGCCGCCGAGATCGTCGGCACCAGCTCCCAGCCATTGGCTTCGGCGGCTTCGACAAAGCCCGCGAGCCCGACATTGATCTTGCGCATCACCTTGAGGACATCGGCGCCGTGCGCCATCGAGGGCCAGCCGCCGCCATGCACGAAGTCGGCATAAGTGGCCTTCGTCGGCGCAAAGGTGTTGGTCTCGTGCAGGAAGCCGCCAACGGCGATGCGGGTCATCAATGATGTCTCATGCGGATTTTGGTTGGCGACGTTAGCCCCGCCGTTGCGAAAAGCGCAAGCGACGAGCCCGTGCCTTCGCGCATGGCCCTCGCGGCATTTTGGGATTGCTTCGCCGCTTGCGGTTTCCCGGGTTTATGCCGTTGCGACCGCGTCGATCGAAACCGGGCGGAAATTGGCAAAATCCCAACCGCGTCCCGGGGCGGCATCCAGTAGCGCGCGGGTATAGGCCTGTTGCGGATGAGTAAGCACTTGCGCCGCCGGGCCCTGTTCCACAATCCGGCCATGTTGCATCACAGCGACGTCGTCGCAGATTTGCGCCGCAACGCGAAGGTCGTGGGTGATGAACAAGAGCGCGATACCGAGCCGGGTCTGGATTTCATCGAGCAGGTCGAGCACCTGCGCCTGCACCGACACGTCGAGCGCAGAGACCGCTTCGTCGGCGACCAGAACGTCCGGATCGAGCGCCAGCGCGCGCGCAATCGCGATACGCTGACGCTGGCCGCCGGAGAATTGATGCGGATAGCGCGAGATGGCATCGGCCGGCAAGTCGACCAGTTCCAGCAGCTCGCGCGCTTTCGCCAAAGCTTCCGTGCGCGGCATGCCGTAATTGATCGGGCCTTCCGCGATGGTCTCGCCGATGGTGACCCGCGGATTGAGCGAGCGATACGGATCCTGGAAGATGATCTGGATCCGCTTGCGGTGCGGCTGCAGCAACCGGCGCGACAGATCTGAAATTTCCCGGCCGGCGAGGCGGATGCCGCCGGAGGTCGGGTCGATCAGGCGGACAATGCAACGCGCCACGGTCGATTTGCCGGAGCCGCTTTCGCCGACGATGCCGAGCGTGCGGCCCTTGCGCAAGGTGAGCGTGACGCCTTGAGCGGCGGCGACTTCGCGGGCCTTGCCGAAGAACGAACGCTCCCGGTAGACCTTGCCGAGTTCATTGGCTTCCAGCACCACCGGTTCGGTGGAGTCGACGCGCGCTGCCCGCGGCACCAGGCTTGGCACCGCCGAGAGCAGGTTGCGGGTGTATTCCATCGTTGGCGTGCGCAGGATGGTGTCGAGCGTGCCGGTTTCGACCAGCCGGCCGTTGCGCATGACAGCGACGCGGTCGGCGATCTCGGCGACTACGCCCATGTCATGGGTGATGAACAGCACCGCGGTGCCGTGATCGCGTTGCAGGTCGCGGATCAGCGTCAAAATCTGCTTTTGCGTGGTGACGTCGAGCGCGGTGGTCGGTTCGTCCGCGATCAGCAGTTTGGGCTCGAGCACCAGCGCCATCGCGATCATGATGCGCTGGCGCTGCCCGCCGGACAGCCGGTGCGGATAAGAGCGGAAGATGCGTTCGACATCGGGCAGTCGCACATGCTCCATCATCGCCAGGATCTTCTGGCGTCGGGCGCGGGCGTCGAGGTCGGTGTGGACGCGCAGCACTTCGTCGATCTGGCGACCGACCGGAACCACGGGATTGAGCGCCGTCATCGGCTCCTGAAAGATCATCGCCATGGTGGTGGCGCGCAACTGCCGCAGCCGGCGGTCGCTGGCGGTGAGCAGTTCTTCGCCGACCAGCTTGATGCTGCCGCCGGAGGGCACCAGCGCGTTCTTTTGCAGCAGCCCCATTACGGTCAGCGACGTCACCGACTTGCCGGAGCCGCTTTCGCCGACCACGCACAGCGTTTCACCTTCGTGCACCCTGAGCGAGACATCGTCGATGATGCGCGTGCCGCCCGGCTTCTTGCCAAGCCCGACGACGAGATTGTTGATGTCGAGAACGGCCGCGTTCGACGTCGAAGGTGAAGTCACTTGCCGCTCTCCCGCTGTTTCATCCGCGGATCGAGCGCGTCGCGCGCGGCATCGCCGATCAGATTGACGCTGAGGATCGCGATCGACAGCAAGAGGC
>JBOHIT010000440.1:0-3336 GCA_050726155.1 Bradyrhizobium sp. | reverse complement strand
CAATAAATCATGACAGAACAGAATCCGGAAAAGTCACCCGCGCCTGTCGCCGGAGACGTTATCCTCGCGGCCTCCGGCGTCACCGTCCAGTTCGGCGGATTGCGCGCGGTCGATTCGGTGTCGCTGGAGGTCCGGCGCGGCGAGATCGTGGGTGTGATTGGTCCGAACGGTGCGGGCAAGACCACCTTCTTCCAGGTGCTGTCCGGCTTCATCCGGGCGACGGAAGGTGAAGTCCGCTTCAAGGGCGATCGGGTGGATGGCATCGCGCCGGAGTTGATCTGCCGCCGCGGATTGACGCGAACGTTCCAGATCGTGGAGGTGTTTCCAACTCTCACGGTGCGCGAAACCCTGACCGCCGCGGCGCTGGTGCGGATGCCTCTCCGTGAAGCCCGCAAGGCCGCCGTGACCACCGCCGAATTGGTTCGGCTCAAGGGTAAGCTCGATTACACCTGCCGCCAGCTCACATTGCCGGACCAAAAGGCGCTGGAGATCGGCAAGGCGGTCGCGACGCAGCCCGAGATGATCCTGCTCGACGAGGTGATGGCCGGGTTGCGGCCGTCCGAGACCGACGAGGTGGTAGCCTTGATCCGCGACCTGCGCCGGCGCGGCATTACCTTCCTCGTGGTCGAGCACAACATGGACGTGATCATGAGCATCAGCGATCGCGTTGTCGTTATCGGCGCTGGACGCAAAGTCGCCGAGGGCAGCCCGGAAGACGTCGTGCGCAACCCCAAGGTGGTCGAAATCTATCTCGGCGAGGAGTTCGAATTTGCTTGAGATCTCAGCACTCTCCGGTGGTTACGGCCGTATCACCATCCTGCGCGGGGTCGACCTTAAAGTCGAGCGCGGCGAACTGGTCGCGCTGGTCGGTGTCAATGGCGCCGGCAAGACGACACTGATGAAGAGTGTTGCCGGGCTGCTGCGAACCACAGGCGGCCGTGTCGCGTTCGACGGCGCTGACCTTACCGGCAAGGGTACCGAACGCACCGTCGAGGCCGGCATGGTGCTGGTACCCGAGGGACGCATGGTGTTTCCGCGCATGACGGTGTGGGAAAACCTGATGCTGGGCGGGATGCATGCGCGGCCGCGCCCGAACCGCGACGCCTCGATGGAACGCGTATTCAGCTTGTTTCCCCGGCTTGCCGAGCGGCGCGATCAGAAGGCGGCGACGATGTCCGGCGGCGAACAGCAGATGCTGGCGATCGGGCGCGGTCTGATGGCCGAACCGAAGCTCCTGATCCTCGATGAACCCTCGCTCGGCCTGTCGCCGCTGATGGTCCAGGAAACCTATGCGGCGCTGCGCAAGCTCAACGCCGAGGGGCTCACGATCCTGCTCGCCGAGCAGAACGTCAAATTGTCGCTCGCGGTATCGACCCGCGGCTACGTCATGGAAAATGGCCGCATCGTGCTGACGGGACCCTCGCGGGATCTCGCGCATGATCCGGCCACCCGTAAAGCCTATCTCGGGCGCTTGTGAGGTTGAGATGTCGAACGAGGTCATACTACAGGCGACCGTTCAGGGCTTGCAGATGGGAGCGATCTACGCCCTGATCGCGCTGTCGATGACGCTGGTGTTCAGCGTCGGTGGACTGCTCAATTTTGCCCATGGCGACTTCATGGCGATGGCGATGTACGGCGCGATGGCGGCCTACGCCGCCTTTAAGATCGACGCCTACATCATCGCGCCGATCATGTTTGTGCTGTTTCTCGGGATCGGCATTCTGCTGTTCCGGCGGGTGGTGCAGCCGGTGCTGGCCGCCGGTGTGCTGGCGGGCGCGCAACTCACGCTCGGTCTGGTGTTCGTCCAGGAAAACCTCATCATGGTGCTGTTCGGGGGCGACTACGTCAATGTTCCGACCATGCTGTCGAACCGCAATCTGGTGCTCGGCCCATTGACGATGCCATGGCCGCTGCTGGTCGGCTCCGCGCTCGCGGCGATGCTGTCGGTGTCGCTCTACATTGCGCTCATGAAGACGGATTTCGGCCGTCAGGTCCGCGCCATTACCCAGAATCGCGACGCCGCCGCCCTGATGGGCATCCGCATCGAGCGCGTCCAGGCGATCGCATTCGGCGTCGGCATCGGCCTGCTCGGGTTCACCGGCCCGGTGCTGGTCGCCCAGTTCACGCTGACGCCGACGATGGGGCTCGACCTGACGCTGATCGCACTGATCGTAATGGTGATCGGTGGTCTCGGAAACTTTCTGGGGTCGATGGTCGGCGGCCTGATTATCGGCGTCGCTGAAAGCGTCGGCAGCCTGTTTTACGGCGGCACCGTCGGCGCCATGTTTCCTTACGCCATCCTGGTGTTCGTGCTGCTGTTCCGGCCGCATGGCCTGCTTGGAGAGCATTGATGCGCGATAATTCCTTTCTCCCCACAGGGGTCTTGCCATGGCTGTTGTTCGCCGTGGTCGCGGCGATGCCGCTACTCCTGTCGTCAAGCTGGATCAACATCGCTATCCTGACGATGCTGTTCATCTATCTCTGCGTTGCCTGGAATCTCGTCGGCGGCATTGCCGGTCAGTTCTGCATCGGCCATAGCCTGTTTCTGGCCGCCGGCGCTTACACCTCGACCCTGCTGGCGATCAATTACGGCGTCACGCCATGGATCGGCATGTTCGCCGGGGCGGCGGTCGCGACCTTGATCGGCGTCTTCATCGCCTGGTTGTCGTTCCGCTATTCGCTGCCGCCGCTGTCCTTTGCGTTGGTGACGATCGCGCTGGCAATGCTGGGTTATCTCACGATCTCTTCGGTGGATGTGCTTGGCGCAAGCCGCGGCCTGACCTTGCCGGTACGCGGGACGCCAGCGACCTACCAGTTCAAGAACGACGTAACCTATTATGTCGTGATCCTGGCGCATGTGGTCGGCGCGCTGGCGCTGACGGCCTATCTCTATCACAGCAAGGTAGGACTCTATCTGCGGGCGCTACGCGACAATGAACGCGCCGCGCATGCCATCGGCGTGCCGGTGCTGAAATACAAGATGCTGGCGATGGGGATCAGCGCCGCGCTGACCGCGCTCGGCGGCACGTTCTATGCCCAGTATCTGCAATTCGTCGAACCGCACACCTTCGCCAGCATCAATATCGTGATCCAGATCATCCTGTTCACGGTGGTGGGCGCCAGCGGCACGCTGTGGGGACCGGTGGTCGGGCCGATGGTACTGATCCCGCTCGGCGAATGGCTGCGTCATACCTTCGGCAGCGGCATGCCGGGTGTGCATCTGCTGGTTTACGGCTTGCTGCTGGTGATCGTGATCCGCTTCGCGCCCGACGGCCTGCTCGGCGCGCTCGACCGCGGCCGCCATGCCTGGCGTGCGCGCCGCGCCGCCACCGAGGG
>JBOHIT010000439.1:0-3725 GCA_050726155.1 Bradyrhizobium sp. | reverse complement strand
TTGTTATGGACCGCCAATTTCGGGCCGGAGTTTTTGATATGAGACGGGTTGTCGTCACGGGGCTGGGCATGGTTACGCCACTCGGCTGCGGCGTTGACGCAACGTGGTCGCGTATCCTCGCCGGCCGGAGCGGCGCCAGGCGAATCGAGACCTTCGAGGTTGCCGATCTCTCCAGCCAGATTGCTTGCGTGATTCCGCGCGGCGACGGCAGCGACGGCACCTTCAATCCGGACCAGTGGATGGAGCCGAAGGACCAGCGCAAGGTCGATGATTTCATCATCTTTGCGATGGCCGCCGCGCGCCAGGCGCTCGACGATGCCGACTGGCATCCGGAGAGCGAAGAAGACAAATGCGCGACCGGCACCCTGATCGGCTCCGGGATCGGCGGCCTGTCCGGCATCGCCGATACCGCGCTGCTGTTGAAGGAGCGCGGGCCGCGCAAGGTTTCGCCGTTCTTCATTCCGGGTCGGCTGATCAATCTCGCCTCCGGCTATGTCTCGATCGAACACGGCCTCAAGGGCCCCAACCATTCCGTCGTGACCGCCTGTTCGACCGGGGCGCATGCGATCGGCGATGCGAGCCGGCTGATCGTGCTCGGCGACGCCGACGTGATGGTGGCGGGCGGAACGGAATCGCCGATCTGCCGGCTGGCAATGGCGGGCTTCTGCGCGGCGCGCGCGCTCTCGACCGCCTTCAACGATACGCCGGAACGGGCCTCACGGCCCTACGACAAGGATCGCGACGGTTTCGTGATGGGCGAGGGCGCCGGCATCGTGGTGCTCGAGGAGTATGAGCACGCGAAAAAGCGCGGCGCGAAAATTTACGCCGAGGTGATCGGCTACGGCCTGTCCGGCGACGCCTATCACATCACCTCGCCGGCGCCGGATGGCGATGGCGCCTTCCGCAGCATGAGTGCCGCGCTGAAGCGCGCCGGGATCACGGCGTCCGACATCGACTATATCAACGCGCACGGTACCTCGACGCAGATCGGCGACGAAATCGAGCTCGCCGCGGTGGAGCGGCTGCTCGGTAACGCAACCTCGAAAGTGTCGATGTCGTCGACCAAATCGTCGACCGGGCATCTGCTGGGCGCTGCCGGCGCGATCGAGGCGATTTTCAGCATCCTTGCGATTCGCGACAACATCGCCCCGCCCACCATCAATCTGGAAAATCCGTCGGTGGAGACGGCGATCGACCTCGTGCCTCAGGCGGCGCGCGAGCGTGAGATCGACGTCGCGCTGTCCAATTCCTTCGGTTTCGGAGGCACCAATGCCTCGGTGATCGTTCGGCGCGTGGCTGAGTAGCAAGTGTTTGGAACGACTCCACCGTTTTGCCGTATTCGGCGATGATCTCTAGGCGTGGGCGTATGCTATTGGCAGGGCAGGGGTTTGTCAGGCCACGATTGAACCGGCAGGATTCAGGTTGCATCGATGAGTGAAAGGCCGCCCATTTCTCCCCGGAGCCCGCGCGCTGCGCTGGAGCCCGAGCAGGTACCGCCGCCGCCGAAGCGGTCGGAGCGTGCCCGCAATCCGTTCGTCGTGGTCGGCAATGCCATCATCACCATCCTGATTATTCTGATGATCGGTGCGGGGACTGCGTATTATTACGGCCGGCAGCTGCTGGAGACCGCGGGTCCGCTGCAGGAAGACAAGATCGTTAATATTCCTCAGCGCGCCGGCAAGCGCGACATCGCCGACGCCCTGCAGCGCGAGGGCGTTATCAACGTCAATCCGTGGCTGTTCATCGCCAGCGTGTTTGCGCTGAAGGCGAGTTCCGATCTCAAGCCCGGCGAATATTCGTTCCAGAAACACGCCAGCCTGCGCGACGTCATCGCCACCATCGTCGAAGGCAAGGTGGTGCAGCACAGCGTCACCATTCCCGAAGGCCTGACCTCGGAACAGATCGTGACGCGCCTGTCCGACAACGATCTGTTCTCGGGCTCGCTGAAGGAAATGCCGCGCGAAGGTACGCTGCTGCCGGAAACCTACAAATTCCCGCGCGGCACCACGCGCGAGCAGGTGATCCAGCGCATGCAGCAGACCCAGAAGCGGGTGCTGGCGGAAATCTGGGAACGCCGCAATCCGGATATTCCGGTCAGGTCGCCGGAAGCCTTGATTGCGCTTGCCTCGATCGTCGAGAAGGAGACTGGCCGGGCCGACGAGCGCAGCCGGGTCGCCGCCGTCTTCACCAACCGGCTGCGGCAGAAGATGAAGCTGCAGTCCGACCCGACCATCATCTATGGGCTGGTCGGCGGCAAGGGCACGCTGGGACGGCCGATCAAGCGCTCCGAGATCACCCAACCGTCGCCCTACAACACCTATGTGATCGAGGGCCTGCCGCCCGGACCGATCGCCAATCCCGGCCGTGCCTCGCTCGAGGCGACCGCCAATCCGGCCCGCACCCGCGACCTGTTCTTCGTCGCCGACGGCACCGGCGGACATACCTTTACCGAAACCTACGACCAGCATCAGAAGAACGTCGCCAAGCTGCGGGTGCTGGAAAAGCAGATCCAGAACGACACGGTCGAGCCCGCCGAAGAGGCGGCCGCTCCTCCTGCTGCTGCCGGCGCAGCGCCGGCAGATGCCAATCCGACGGCGACGACCCGGCCCACGGGGGCGAAGAAGCCCGCCGCACGTCCTGCGGCGCCCGCGGCCGCGCCCCGCCAGGGTGCGGCGCAATCGACCATCACGCCGCCGGTGGTTCAGCGCTGATTGATTGGCAAGTCCGTCAAGCCGGCGGATCGCGCTCCAACTCAATTCCACTGGGCGTGAAATCGTTTTAAGCTTCCGCACCCCGAGTCTCTCACCCTGTTTTCGGAAAGTTTTACGCGATGGCGCTATCGAGCATGACCGGTTTTGCCCGGAGCAACGGCGCCAGCGGTCCGTACACGTTCGAATGGGAACTGAAGTCGGTCAACGCCAAGGGCTTTGACCTGCGGTTGCGGCTGCCGCCCGGATGGGACGAACTCGAGGCCTTCGCCAAGAAGCGCGCCGGCGAGGTGCTGTCGCGGGGCACGGTCTATGCCAATCTCAACGTCAAGCGCGCCAATGCGGTTTCGACCATCCGTATCAACGAGGACGTGCTCAACTCGATCGTGAAGGTCGCGGGCGTGCTGGCCGGGAAGATCGACGCGGTGGCGCCCAGCATCGACGGCCTGCTCGGCATCAAGGGTGTCATCGAGGTGGTCGAACCCGAAAGCGATGAGACCGAGGACAAGGCGGCCAGGGATGCCGCGGCGGCTTCCTTCGAGCAGGCGCTGGCCAATCTGGTCGAGATGCGCCGCCGCGAGGGCGCGGCACTCGGGCAGATTCTCAACCAGCGCATGGACGAGATCGAGAAGCTGGCGAAGCGGGCCGAGGCCGCGCCCGGCCGCAAGCCGGAAGCGATCAGGGCGCGTTTGGCCGAACAGATCGCAGCCCTGCTCGAAAGCTCCGATCGCTTCGATTCCGATCGCCTCAACCAGGAAGCGATCATGATCGCCACCAAGGCGGATATCCGCGAAGAACTTGACCGCATCGCCTCCCACGTCGCCCAGGTCCGCGAGATGATCGGCAAGGGCGGTCCGGTCGGCCGGCGGCTCGATTTCCTCGCCCAGGAATTCAACCGCGAGGTCAACACCTGCTGTTCGAAATCGAACGATCTGGAGTTGACCAACACCGGACTCGAGATGAAAAACGTGGTCGAGCAGTTCCGCGAACAGGTCCAGAATCTGGAGTGAGCGATGA
>JBOHIT010000438.1:0-4192 GCA_050726155.1 Bradyrhizobium sp. | reverse complement strand
GCGCTAGATATTGCGCTGTGGGACCTCGCGGCGCGCGTGCAGGGCGTGCCGCTTCATCGATTGATCGGCCCGCGCAAGCGGGCACGGATCCCGGCCTATGCGAGCCTGCTGCGGATCGGAACGCCGGATCTCATCGCCGGCGAGTGCGAGACCGCTTTGCGGCGCGGCTACACCGCGATCAAGCTGCACGAGACCACGGCGCGTGCGGTGTTCGCCGCACGCCGTGCCATCGGCGCGAGCATCCCGCTGATGGTCGACATGAATTGCCCCCTGACAGCAGCGCAAGCCACCGCCTTCGCGCATGAATGCAAGGAAGCCGCGCCGATGTTCCTGGAGGAGCCAGTGTGGCCACCGGAAGATTTTTCAGGATTGGCAGAGGTCCGCACGAACGGCGGACTTGATATCGCCGCCGGTGAGAACGCCTGCACCGTCCATCAATTCCGGCAGATGATGCAAGCGGGTGCGGTGAGCTATGCGCAGCCCTCGGTCACCAAGGTCGGCGGCGTCACCGAATATCTCGGGGTGGTCGCTCTGGCCGACGAAATGGGCGTCAAGCTCATGCCGCATTCTCCCTATTTCGGACCGGGTTTGTTGGCGACGCTGCAGCTGCTGTCGCTGCGCGACGACCGCACCTTCGTCGAAGTGTTTTACATGAACCGCGCCGCGTGCCTGTGGCGCGGCGCGGTCGACGTCGGCGCCGATGGCGCGGTCGCCGTGCCGGAAGGACCGGGACTCGGATACGAGCCGGACCGCGAGGTCATGGAGCGTTATCGCGTCTAGCAAAATCGCGAAAACAACCCCATGCAAAGATACGATGGGTCCTGACGAGCGCGGCGTGAATCCCGTGCGATCCCAATCACTTGCCGTCGAAATAGAGATCGCGCGCCGTCGCGCCGAAGATTTTCGCCCGCGCGGTGGCGTCAGGGATCGCATCGACCAGCCAGTCGATGGTGGCCTTGTAGGGAAACTGGCCCTCGTGGCCGACGAACGGGCAGTCGCTCGCCCACACCAGCCGATCGGGGCCGGCGGTGCGAAGCAACTCGCGGGCATATTCCTTTCCCACCGGCCCGAGCCGGTAGCCGCCAGACAGCTTGACCCAGGTGCGGCCCTTGTCGATCGAGCGCAGCAGCGTTTTGAAGCCTGCGCTGTTGATGCCGGTTTTCGGATCGGGGCGGCCGAGATGATCGACCACGATCTTGACCCCGGAGGCCTCGAGGGTCGGCAGAATTTTCGGCAGGTCTTCGCCGTCGACATGGGGATGGACGTGCCAGTCGAGATCGGCGAGGCGGCGAAACAGCGCGCGATAATGGAAGGTGGTGATATCGGGGAGCTGGGGCAGGCCGATGAAGGGCAGCCGGATGCCGACAAAACCGTCGCGGCTCATCGCCTCCAGCGCAAATCGATCCACCGGGCCGTTGAAGATCGCGGTGCCGCGCAGCCGCGCCGGATGGGCGCGCAGTGCGGCCAGCATGTAGTCGTTGTAATCGCCCCACGGGCTTGCGGCCGCGATGACCGCGCGATCGATGCCGTTGGCGTCGAGGGTCGCGATCAGTTCCTGATGGGTAAAGCTGTATTTCGGCGCGTGGCGCGGATTGTCGATCAGCGGCATGTCGGTGGTGAAGACGTGCACATGAGCATCGATCTTGAAGCTGTCGGGCATTTTCGGCCTCTTGCGGGTTCAGTTCGGTTCGAGACCCGCCTTCTTCACGACGGCGGCCCACATGTCGATATCGGATTTCAGGCGCGCGTCGAGTTCCTCCGGCGAGGACGGGTACGGTTCGCCGCCGAGTTCGATCATGCGCTTCTGGAAGTCGGGATCGCCGATGATGGCGCGGACATGGCCGTTGAGCAGGGTGATGATCTCGCGCGGCGTGCCAGCCGGCGCCACCAGCGAGTTCCAGCCATCCACCGCGGCATCGATGCCGCTCTCGCGCAGCGTCGGCACCTCAGGCAGTTGCGGCGAACGCTTGCTGCCGGACGATGCCAAAGCGCGGATCTGTTTGGTGTCGATCGCCGCCTTCAGCGCGGCGTAGGACTCGACGCCTAATTGCGTGTCGCCCCGCAGCAGCGAGGTCAGCACCTCTGCCGAGGTGCGATGCGGCACGATCGTCATCGCAACGCCCGATGTCGCGCGCAGCAATTCGCCGGTGACGTTTTGCGTGCTGCCGGGATTGATGGTGCCGACGTTGAATTTCTGCGGATTGGCGCGCGCGGCGTCGAGCGCGTCCTTCAGCGTCATCATGGGCGCGTCCGCTTTCACCAGCAGCAGCAGGTCGAACAGCGCCATGGTCGAGATCGGCGCGAACGCGGCGACCGGATCGAACGGCATCGACTTGAGCAGTGATTTCGACAGCGCGATACCACTGGAGAACACGAACAGGGTGTAGCCATCCGGCTCCGACGAGGTGACCGCTGACGCGGCGACGATGCCGCCGGCGCCCGGCCGGTTCTCGACCACCACCTGCGCGCTGGTGCGTTCGGCGAGTTTCTGCGCCAGCAGGCGGACGGTAATGTCCGCAAAACCGCCCGGACCGAACGGCACGACGATGCGGACCGGCCGGTTGGGATAGGGTGCCTGGGCGCAGGCCGGGACGATGGCCGCCGCGCTGATGAGAGCCGCGATCAGGATGACTGCCGCTTTGAAACGCAACACGACCCCCTCAGAGTTTCTCTGTGCTGCCTGATTCGCTGACGGTCGGGCAGTCATTATCCTTCGAAGCCAAACCTTAGCGTTTCCCGCTGCGGCGTCCAGCGCCTCTCAGCGCCGCAGCGCCGGCACCACCAAAAACGGGATCAATCCCAGCACCACATTGACCAACGCGAACACGAACAGCGCGTTGTAGCTGTGGGTCCAATCGTGAATCAGGCCACCGGCCCAGGAGCCCAGCCCCGATCCGAGGCCGCTGCCGATCGAGATGGTGCCGAAGATGGTGCCGACCCGCTCACCACGAAAAATGTTTAGCGCGGTTGCTGTAATTAAGGGCCCACGCGAACCGATCATGCTGCCGAAGGTGATGATGAAGCCTGTCAGCAGCCAGTAGTTCGGATAATATTGCAGCAGCCAGAGCAGGATGATGCCGACGATCGAGACCCCGTAGCTGAACAGCACCGACGGCCGGCGGCCGATAATGCCGTCCAGCGTCGAAATCCCGAGCATGCCGAACAACAGCACCACGCCGGAAAAGCCCCAGGCGGTGGCCGCCTCCAGCGGAGGGAAGCCGGCATCGATCAGATACGCCACGATCTGCGCGGTGATCGCATACATCGCCACCGCGGTGAAAAAGAACGTCGAGAACAGCGCCCAGAAGGTGTGGTGCAGCATCGCGCTCTTGAGCGTCCAGCCATTGTCGACGAAGCCAGCGTCGCTCTTCCTGGCGACATGCGGCGAACCGGTCGCGAATAACCGCCACGGCATCAGCAGCAGCGGCACCAGTAAACAAAGCGCCACGATGCCGAACCATTGATAGGCGTCGCGCCAGCCGATCCGGTCGATCAGGACCTGCGAAGCCGGCAGCAACACCAGGATGCCTGCACCGGTCGCGGAATAGAGGATCGCCATCGCGGTCGGCAATCGCGGGCCGAACCAGCGGCCGAGCAGGATCGAGTTCGGCACGCTGCCGATCAGGGCAATCCCGATGCCGACACACAGCCCGGTCGAGAGCTGCAACTGCCACAGCGCTTGCGCGCGCGACGCAATCAGGAACGATCCTCCGAGCAGCAACAGCCCGAGTGAATAGACCAGGCGCGGTCCGGAGCGATCGAACAGCCGGCCGACCAGCGGCGCCATCAAGCCGCCGGCCAACCAGGTCAACGAATAGACCGAGACAACCTCTGCGCGGTCCCAGGCGAAGCTCTCGGCGATAGGCTTCAGGAAAACCGTAAAGCTGTCACCGAGGCCGCGACCGACCATTGCCAGTACGAAGCACAGACCCAGCACGCTGAGTGCGGTGCGCGCCGGTTGCTGCGGCTTCGTCGAGGTATCTCCCTCTGGCGTCTTTTGATCCATGGACTCATGCCTTGCGCGCGATCGGACGCAAAACCGGAAGTCCACTTTTGCTGATCGCGCTTCGTAGGGAGCGCGTTTCCGCTACGCCTAGCAAGCGTCAAAAGCGAATGCGCCTATGCAGGCTTGAGCAGGACGTGCTTCTTCTTGCCCATCGACAGCTTGATGACGCCTTCGGGCGTGAGGTTG
>JBOHIT010000437.1:0-6871 GCA_050726155.1 Bradyrhizobium sp. | reverse complement strand
GTGAAAGATGCCGAAGGCTACGCCTTTAGAGTGAAGAATATTGCGCCGGTGAAGGTTGCGATTCCGAGCATTGATAGCGAGATAGAATTCAAACTCAGCGCGATGGGTTCGCCGGCTCATTCCAAAGCCACGATCACTGCATCTGGATGGCTATACATTCGACCGAATACTTCAAAGGCGTTGAATTGGTACTTGGATCAGGTCTGGAAGGCCACCGCCCTGCTTTCGCTTTTCGCGGAGGCTCCCATGCCGCCAGATCGAATGGAACTGAAGGTTAAAGATCACGGCTTCGCTTTATCGGTCCTCTTGGGACGATCCTCTGTGAAATATTGCAGTCACTCAGAGCACCATGACTTCTTCGCGAGCCGCACTAGACTCGGAGATGAATTGCCCCATGTTGTAGCGACGTGGTTTGAGAAATTTCCGCAAGTAGAAAAGCCTGTAGACCTCGCGTTGAGCACGATGGCGTCCGAAGAGTTATGGCTGCATGTGCGGTTCTTGTCTTTGATGCAATCACTTGAAGGCTTGCACCGCGCACTGCTTCCGGGGCTATATTTGGACTCAGTGCAGTATGTGCCCGTGCTGAATCTACTGGTTGAGGCTATCCCGAAATCTCTGGGTCAGGATCATCGCGCTTCATTGGTAAGTCGCCTGCGTTATGGGAACGAAGTTTCTCTCGCAAGACGATTGGCTCAACTTATCGAGTTGCTTCCAATCGAACTGCGCAAGCGGATTGTCGGCTCTGAAAAAATTCCGCGAAGCTGGGTTGATACCCGCAACTACTACACTCATTGGGATGATGCGCTTTTGTCCAACACTCTCGAAGGTCAAGCGATGTATGACGTGAGCGTTCGTCTTACCGTGCTGCTTCGTGTTCTCTACTTGAATGTAGCTGGTGTAGGAGCAGACACATTAGGCCAGTGCTTCGAAGGAGAGAGTTCTGCCGTTAAGCACTTGGCGCAACTAGACAGAAAGCAAGGCAGGAAAGCTGAGGGTGACTCGTTTGGGACGATTACTGCGCCCTGACCCTTTTGCAGGTGACCACCCTTATCTGCATGCAGGTGCCCGCACGGCTTGCACGGCCATATCGGTTCTTGCTTTCCGGAAAGGCTAAAGGAATACCACGTATTAGAGGTGCCGTTTTTTTGGCTCTCGAAAACGATCTAAGCCTTTAAGCCGTAAGGCATGCTCGTTCGGTAATGCGTAAAGAAATCCGGGGTCCGCGAACCATGAGTGTCTTATACACCTTGCGTGATTTATGGGGCACTGCATTACGTGGTCATGCGCTGTGAACTGCGGCACTGTGTTGTTCGGAAATTTTCCGCGGAAATTTTTAGACTGCTACAAATATGTGTACCACCCGATGAGGCTCTCGGTTTTTGACTAAGGGTGGGGCCGGGCGATTAGGCGTCATCGCGATTTTTCTGACATTTTATCGATGTTGAACGTCACGTCTTGCTGATAACGGAGTTTGTGAGTAGGGCCCTACCTTGCAAACGGATGTTGGGGCTCAAGTAGCCTTATGCTTAGATCCTGTAGATGGATGGTCCAATTCTCCTCTAAGAATTGCCCAGGCGTTTGGATAACTGTCGCTATCCTGAACCGATAAGCCGCGCCAACTAATAGGTTCCTGTCGAAGCGCAATCTTAGTGAACCCAAATCGATTGGGGCTTCCCGGAATATAGGCAGGCTGGGAGGCGTCATGATACTCCGCGTGACCCAGTTCAGCTTAACATTGCCCACCTTGGTTTGTCCGAGCCCAGTAAAGTTCGCATCGCCCGCGGCATTTATGATGGCGTCAACGCCAATTTTCACAACAGTGTGGAACGCAGGCTGGTTCGACCTATTCCCGATAGAGAGAGCCAAAAAAGCGGGTGGTGTCTTTTCCCCTTCTCCGGGGAAGGTTAAGGCTTCAGGGGATAAGCTCAGGTTCAGAAATAAGTCCGGCGTAGTTGTTCGATAGAACAGGCCTTTGATCTCGTAGTGGTCCATCGCGAGGCGATTGAAGTTGTGCCGGCGATAGTACTTTCCGTCGGAAACCTGATGGGGATCGCCCGATCCAGCCGGAACGTCTATCCGTACCGCAACTTTTCCAGAAGCGAGCGGAATATGATCGATCTTTAAGCCCACAAGAT
Organism: Bradyrhizobium sp.; assembly: GCA_050726155.1. Lineage (GTDB taxonomy): Bacteria > Pseudomonadota > Alphaproteobacteria > Rhizobiales > Xanthobacteraceae > Bradyrhizobium. Next base: position 4,736 of record JBOHIT010000437.1, on the reverse strand, counting down.
TAGGCGTTACGTGCTGTTGAAGTATCTGCTCGAACCAGATTGTGGTGTAAGTCTTCGGGTCAATACCCTCGTCCAGGCCAGCGGGCTCATGATCAATCTCCGTCATCGCATAGACGATCTGACCGCCCATTGAATTCGCGAACGCGGACACATCACGAGCTATTTCTAGTTTCTTCTTGTCGTCCCTCTTGTCGACGGCTTCCGAAGCCTTGTATTCAAGATATAGACCTTCCTTCACGTTGCCAATGTAGAGAGCGATCAATTCGTCTTCAGTATCGAGCTTCAGCATTTATCGCGACCCGGTTGAAAGACTTTTCAATATCACGTTTTCCGTGCGCATGGTGTACTTACGGATTGCAGGGGGTGTGCTTCGCTTTGCTCGCTGATTGTAGAGCGGCGTTGCCGTCTGTTGGTGCTGGTGTTTGCCCGATCACGTCAAGCCGGCTACAGCCAAAATTAGTTCTGCCGCGAACGCTGTTTCGATGCCCTTAAAAATCTGCGCCTTTCCGCGCTTCGGCGCCACTCCTATCCCGTCCGCATAACGGTCGACGACATCTATATCGTCGATACTGACAGACTTGTTTCCGGTTTGACTCAGAAATTGAATACGTTTGTTGGTAATTGACAGCGTACCAAGCCCGCAATTCTTTAAAACATTCGTCTCAACTTTTCGACCTTTACTGGCACCGAAACGATACGAGACGCCGCTAATAATCCGAACTGAAATTCCTTGAGATCGACCAACATATTGAGCGTCAGTGGTCATCTCAAGACGCGTTATGTTGCCAAATTCCCAAATAACTTGCTCGCCCTTTTTTAGAACCAGCAATCTAGTCTCTGATCTTGCTGGTGCATTAGGCAATCTGCCTTGCTTCAATTCGCGCAGGACCGCTACCTGTTTCATCATGACAACAGTAGCTGGATCGAGCGTTGCTTTCAGGTCAAAGTCGAACGATGATCGGATCGCTTCGAGCCTGTCGAGTTCTTTGTCGGAAAGATCGCGGTCGGCAAAGACTGCGCGAACGGCAGCGTTATATCCAGCCTGCACGACTTCTCTAATTGCATTTTGGGTAAGACAGAGTATTTGCGCTCGCGTGGAAACTGACTCTTGGAGAGCTACCGGGGACGGTGTGGAGCTATCGTCAAGATTAGCAACAAAACCGACAAAGACTGATTGGATGTCCGACTTGGCGTTGGCCAAAGCAGCTTTGCATTCGGTGTGGGCTGACAAAGAAATAGCAACGGGCTTGCCACAGATCGGGCAATCCACTGATTTGTTGTCTTCTACATCTGATAGAAGCGACTGGGGTGCCGCTGAAATAGGAACAATAGGAGGACTGTCGAACCCCGGCTGAGAAGACGCCGAATTAGGGATACTAGGCGGCTTGGTTGATTTTTTTGACTGACGGAAACCGCTAGCGACGAATAAAGTGCAGAGAACGAGGGTTCCGATAGCTAAGAATAAAATACTTTCCATACTTGCAAATCCTTCGCCACAGCGCTCATGCGCGGCAGAACTTACGCGAAAATGTTTGGAAACTAATTTCTTTCTGGCTTGCGCACACGTTCTCGCATTCCTTGCGAAAGGCGTCCCGTGAAAAGCGAGGATAATCGTTTTCGATTGAATTCATTTGACGATTTCCGCCAGCCGACTGGTCGTACAGAACGCGGCACGGTCGCGCGTCGCTTGCTGCGCACGCTTTAATCGCCTCATGCAAACCGCTACATGTTTCGGTGTCGAGTTTGGGGCCGATCTTTGAGCGATGAACAGAAAGAGTGCCGCCGCGAAAGCTCGCGGTTAGTCGATACCCTTTGTTATTACCGATCTTGAAGTTTACTGTGTCTGCCTGAGAGCTTGTGCGGACGGATGCCAATTCGCATCCGTAACAATCTTCGACAACGTTTTTGACAAGTGCTGTTGATCCTTTCTCGATAATGAGCCAAACGTTTTGGGAGGGACAACCGTTGCCGCCACAGCTTGAATGAAGTGGAATGAGATTGTAGTTCTTGGTTTTTACGACATCGTCGAAATAGAGATTGAGGTCACCGCAGAAAAGTTGCTTTCCGTTCCTACGTAGACATTGCGAAAACTCCCGTTCCGGTGTTCCAGAAATCGTATAAGTTGAGTGCGCTGTGCGCAGCGTGTTGTTCTCTTCATTTTCTGCTGATCTCGCATACCGCGAGCCAGCAGCCGAAATGACGAGCGCGGCAACCGCTACAAAAAGCAGGCGCGGCGTCAAAGTGTGGCTTCGCATTTGGTTTGGTCCTCTAATCTATCAAGTATTCTTTGAACGTAGTTTGGCGACCAGAGGCCGCCCCGTGCCGCCGCAATTTGGCGCGCGTTGAGGCCAGAAGCAATTGAGCGCTAATTTCTAAGTCCGTGCAGGTACCTGCACGGTCCCGGAGCTTACGGCATGGTGCATCGCAATATGGTCAATTCGTCTGACAAGCGCCCCGATTTGTGCGGCGGTCCACGCGCCGCCCATCGCCGCCGTGATACCGCGTGCATTGAGTTCGGCAGCAATCGAGCGAAGTGAACGACGGCCCTCGGATCGAAGCGCCTCAATTGTGGGTGCTAGATCGTTAGCCCTGCGGTCCGCATTAGCGGCCTGCACGGCGCGCGCCCGTTCGCAGTCGGCTGCGGTACCCGTTCTGCCGCGAAAGCCGCCCAGAACCACGCCGCGCTCTTTGGCGGCCCTCAATGCATCTCGTGTCCGTTGAGAAATCATAGTTCGTTCCTTTTCGGCCAGTGCTGCGTAAATATGCAGCATGAACGGGTCTACGTCCGGGCCAAGATCGGCAACGAAGAAGAGCACCTTTTGAGCCATCAGACTGCTGATGAAGGCTACGTCGCGCGAAAGTCGATCAAGTTTAGCTACCGCAACGCGGCACCGCAGACGGCGCGCTTCCGCAAGCGCGGCAACCAATTGGGGACGACGGTCCAAAGCATCGGCACCCTTGCCGGTCTCAATCTCAGTGAAGCTACCGACCACCGCAATCCCTTCGGCGTTGGCGAACCGTTCGATTGCCAGCTTTTGCGCTTCTAAACCCAAGCCCGAGCGTCCCTGTCGGGATGTTGAGACACGGCAATAGGCTATGCACTTGGATTGGTCGAAAGTATTCACGGCAGTGTTTTCGTTGTTTGCAAGGTTGGTTCGATAGAACGATACAGACCACCATCCCGGTCTTCCTGCAAATCTAGTTTTGCGGCTCGTCCCCACTCCACTTTGAGCATTGGCGAGGCTCAATGGAAGAACTAGTCCCGAGGGCACGATTACTTGCAGGGCAAGCTTTCTGTGGCTGTACCAGCACCGCGAACGTCAAAATCCAAGAACGTTGGACCTGCATACGGCAACGTATCGAGTGATACGCGGAAACGCGTTGCTTTTCTGATCCGAAGAATAAATTCAGAAGAGTAGTCCTTCGCTTTAAACAATGCGTTTGGATCATTTGTGCGGACTACGACCCCTCCCGATAGCGGTAGTGCTGATGTTCCTGCTCGATATTCAGTATCAACGGACATGTCTCGAACTGGATCATCGTCAAATCGGTATCGAACCGTATGCGGGGGCATACCAATGAGACTTGAGAATTCGAGTTCGGCGACCGCGTGAGTATCTTTAAATGGTATTTTTTCGTCACTCCCCACATATGCCGGCTGTCCGTTCAGAAGCTTACCATAGCTGTCACCACCTAGAATGTTATACGAGGTAACTTGCTTACAATAAATTCTCAGCTTCGCCGTGACTTGGCCAGTGGTGCTTTGAACGAAGGTCTTCGTATCATTTGCGTAAGCCACGAGGAGCCTGTGCTCGGAAAGTTGGTCCCGAAAGGTCATCAACGACCAGCTTTCGGCTACAGACTTCGTGTCGATCAACTGAAACTGCGCGTTTGCCGGGACGGTCGTGTTGACAAATACGGAGAGTACGACGCTCAAGCCGAGTAGGAGTTCGCTCAATCGATGTGACGGTCTCTCAAACCGAGCGTGGCGTCTCAACAATCGCAGACGAAATTGTGGCGGTGCTCTGTTCATTGTCTCTCCCCCGGCACGTCGGAATATATATTATAATAATATAGAGGCAAACCGTCACTTCCCGTCGCATCCAGCGCATGAATGTGCGGGAAATATTCGGGACTAACATGAGGCGATATCGCCTCGTGGCTGAGCTATCGCAGGAAGAATTGGCGGCTCGGATGGGGGTGGAGCAGTATTACATTAGCGGCTTGGAAGCCGGGCGGCGCAACCCGACAATAGAAACGGTGGCCAGAGTAGCCGAAGCTTTACAGGTGAAGGTTGCGCAGTTGTTCGATGAGCGGCCCCAGGTCAAGGGACCGCAGGTTGGGTCACGGCGGAAATCGAATTAGTGTCTCGGGCTTGCCGTGCAGGTAACTGCACGCCTGTAGTGCCCTCGCCGCCTCCAACCAGCTTTGCGCGTTTTTAGAGGCATTCGGGCAGGGATGTCCTGACGCGCTGGGGAGGTAGCGGGGGCACAAAATAAACGTATGCAGCCCTACGGAAATCACGTGTTAGAGCCATTTAGCGAACGTTCCGGTGTGGTGGTGCCAAGACACGTCGACTTGAGCCGATAACGATCTTGCAGATCGCTGATATCAAGCGCGGTTAGATTCCCTTCCTGCTGACGCCAGCAAAGTGCGTGAACTTCCGAGTCGGGCAGGGAGCACATGATGTCGATTCCCGTCGTGCCTAACCGCTTGATTATTTCAGCCTCGTACTT
>JBOHIT010000436.1:0-3642 GCA_050726155.1 Bradyrhizobium sp. | reverse complement strand
CCCCCGGATGGATCAGCCCGGTGCTCGGCGCGGCGGCCGCGGTGTTTGCCGCCGTCGTCTCGCACGCTTGCGGCAGCTTCTTGCACAACGCAGCTTCGGCCCCATGCAACGTCTTCGCCAATCGGTACGCGACATCATCCGGCAGGCTTTCGCGCGCCAGCACAAAACTCCATGAGCCGATCGAATCGATCGCCGCCGGCTGGTTTGGATAGCTGTTGGCCGGCACCGTCAGCGGCTTGAGGAAGGTGTGCTTGGCGCGGACCCTGGCGATCTCGCTTGCGTCGGGGGCGATGAAACGGGCGCCGCCGGGCGCTGCCGCCATCGTGGCGAAACCAGGCCAGCCAATGCCCGCACCCCATAGCGCTGCGGCACGGCCGTCCTGCACCATGGCCGGGCCGTCGCCGGCGCGGTCGAGATAGATCGACTTGAAATCCTCGTCCTGCTTCAGCCCGATGCCATCGAGCATGTAGCGCGACAGGATCGGCAGGCCGGAGCCCTTGGCACCGAACGCCACCGGCTGGCCGACGAGGTCGCGAATGGTCCTGTAGGGACTATCGGCGCGGACCACGAACATGCCGGGGCTGGAATACATCGCGGTCAAAATCTTCAGCCTGGTTGCGGTCCGCCCGATGCCCATGAAGGCCTCGTAGGAAGGCTCCCCCGCCACCAGCGCGATATCGAGCCCGTCCGATTCGAGCAGCGGGATGTTCTCGTTGCTGCCCTTGGTGTTGCGCGGCTCGATCGAAAGCGTCGGATCGGCGGCATTCATGACTTCCGCGAACGCATTGCCGTAGACCGGGAAGCCGCCCCCCGGCGTCGCGGTTCCAAGACTTATTGTGGTTTTTGTAATGGCCTTGCCTCCGTCTTGCGCCGCAGCGCCACCCGCCAGCAGAACAACACCGGCGCAGACAATATGAGCGAGTTTCATGTTTGCCCTCAAGCGCGTCCGCACAAGTGATTAATCAACGCGCAGCGGAGGTTGTAGGCAAGTCCGGGCTTTTATGAAAGCATGGCCGTAACGGTAACAAGAAAATGACGGGAAGCATAATGATCGGATTTTCGCGAAAAGCCCTTTTTGGTCTGGTTTGCCTTTTGAGCCTTGCGGCCAACACTTCTCCTTCGACCGCCGCCGACTATCCCAACCGCCCGGTGCGCTGGCTGATCGGCTTCGCCGCCGGCGGCCCGGTCGACATTGTCGCGCGGATCATGAGCCAGTGGCTGTCGGACCATTTCAACCAGCAATTCGTGGTCGAGAACCGCACCGGTTCCGGCGGCAATATCGCCGCCGCCGCGGCGATCACCTCGCCGGCCGACGGCTATACGCTGCTGTTCGTCGCGCCCAACAACGCGATCTCGACCTCGCTCTACAAGAAGCAGCCCTTTGATTTCCTGCGCGACACGGCACCGGTCGCCAGCATCATGCAGCTCACCAACATGCTGGTGGTGTCGAACGCGACGCCGGCAAAGACCGTCCAGGAGTTCATCGATTACTGCAAGGCCAACCCGGGCAAGATCTCCTATGCTTCATCGGGTAACGGCACCTCGGTACATATGTCGGCCGAGTTGTTCAAGGCGATGACCAAATGCGACATGCTGCACGTGCCCTATCGCGGCTCGGCGCTGGCGTTTCCGGACATCATTTCCGACAAGGTGCAGCTGATCTTCGACAATCTGCCGTCAGCGCTCGAACAGGCGAAGGGCGGCACCGTGCGCGCGCTCGGCGTCACCTCGCCGAAGCGCTGGCCGATCGTGCCCGACGTGCCCGCGATCGCCGAGACCGTTCCGGGGTTCGAGTCGGTCGGCTTCTATGGCATCTCGGTGCCGAAGGGCACGCCGCCGGAAGTGATCGATATCCTCAACAAGGCGGTCGGCGAAGCGCTGAAGGACCCCAAGCTGGTGGCGCGGCTCGCCGAGGTCGGCGGCATCCCGAAGCCGATGACACCGGCCGAATTCGGCAAGCTGGTCGCCGACGAGACCGAGAAGTGGCGCAAAGTGGTGGAATTTGCCGGCGTTTCCGTGGATTAGCCCCGGCATTGCAATTGCTTGATCGTGATCCCCCCTGTAAACGATCCCCGCACCGTTGCCGGCCGCCTCAAAACGGCCGCTCGCGGCGGGGCCTGTAGCTCAATGGTTAGAGCCGGCCGCTCATAACGGTCTGGTTGCAGGTTCGAGTCCTGCCGGGCCCACCATTAAATCAATGGCTTATCGATTGTGATATTTTCTACGCCGTCAGAAACTCCGCCAGGATCAGGAACGATCTCGGCGCAAAATAATCAAATCATCTCAATGGCAACTACGACAAGCCGGCCGTGCGCAACGGCCTGCTTGCAGGTCTTACTGACAACGGAAAGCCGGCACGCGCGATGTCTGCTTCTGTTCGATGATCGGATATTCGTTGGCGACGTCCGCAGTTCCGAAAAGTGCCATGAACGGAAGTCGGACGCACACTATTCGATCAGCTCGTCGGCGCGGGCAAGTAGCGTCGGTGCAATCTCGACACCTATCGTCTTCGCCGTTTTAAGGTTGATGATCAGTTCGAATTTTGTGGGCATCTGCACCGGAAGATCGGCCGGATTGGCTCCTCTGAGGATACGGTCGATATAGCCTGGCGCCTGCCGATATTGATCGAGCAGGTCGTTGCCGTACGAGATCAGGCCGCCGCCTTCCGCGAACAGACGAAACGCATAGATCGCCGGTACGCGGTGACGCGTCGCGAGCGAGGTGACGAGATCGAGATTGCGCTTGTCCCCGAAAAACGGGTCTCCGGCAACAATGAGGCCGGTGTTTGGATCGCCGGCGAGTCCAGCGACGACGTGCTCGATATCAGCTTCGTTCTGAGTGGGCGCTGCGAATAGTTCAATGCCATGGGAACGGGCGGCAAGTTCCAGCGGTTGCTGGGCGGTCGGATTGAGACCAGCGCGCGGATAGTACATATAGGTAGCGCGCGACAAACGCGGAACGATATCCCTGAGCAGCTCGATCCACTTGCCGGCCAGCGACGGTTCGAAATTGGCGAAGCCCGTGGCGTTTCCACCGGGATGCGGCAGGCTTGCAACCAGTCCGCTCTGGATGGGATCGGCGATGGAAATGAATACAATCGGGATAGTCTTGGTTTCGCGCGCGAGCGCGGCAACAACCGGCGTGCCTTGGCCTACAATTACATTTGGCTGTAGGCCGACAATCTCCTTGGCGAACGCTAGGATGCGCTCGTTATCGGATGCGGCCCAGCGATACTCGATCCGAACATTCTTTCCGTGGGTCCATCCCAGCTCGGAAAGCGCTTTTGTAAAGGCAGCTACCGAGACCACTGTAATCGGATGCTCCTTGGCGTTGAGGAGCAACACGCCGATTAGCGGCATCGGCGTTACCTGCGCCTGCGCCAGGAATGGCATGCTCGCCGCGACACCTCCCAGCAACGAAACAAATTCGCGCCGCTTCATTGCTAGTCGTTCCCCGATGCTTCAATCGAAGCGTAAGCAATTTTCCGCACAAGTCCAAGCGGCCGAATGTCCGAGTTGGGTCAATCGCGTCGGTTTGACCCTCTGCCGGTCACTTCCGGTCTACCTCGAACAACGGACATCAACAGACCGGCCCCATTGGTCCGGTCGAGGCCACTTGGCGACTTGCAGCGATCTTCTATGC
>JBOHIT010000435.1:0-5194 GCA_050726155.1 Bradyrhizobium sp. | reverse complement strand
GGAACGCTCAATGTCACGGGCTCGCTGTCGGCGAAGGCAACGGGCGCGGTTGGCGATGCGCTCGGCGGCCTGCTCGGCGGCAATGTCGCCAAGCAGATCGGCAGCGTGAACATCAAGAACCTCAATGCCAGCGCCGAGATCAAGGGCAATGTCGTCATCACGGCGCGGCCGAAGATCGCCGCGGCCTGGCGCATCGAGCCCAACCTCGCCGCGCAGGTTAACCTCGGCGACACCAGCGTGACGATGGCCGGCGCCCGCATCAACGTGCCGGCGCAGGTCAAACCCCTGATCGACAAGACGGTCGCCGATCAGATCAATCTGGTCCAGGCGCGGATGCGCAACGATCCGACCTTCGAAAACAATGCGAAAGTGCAATGGGCCAAGGCCTGCCGCTCGATCCCGTTGCAGGGCACCGGCGCCAGTTCGTCGCTGCCGGCGCTCTGGCTGGAGCTGCGGCCGACAAGGGCGATCGCCGCCCAACCGCGCGTCGATGCGCAGGCGCTGATACTGACGCTCGGCATCGAGGCCGAGACCCGCATCACGCCGGTCGAGACCAAGCCCAGTTGCCCGTTCCCCGCGACCATCGCCATCGTGCCGCCAACGCCGGGACGGGTCGCGATCGGCGTGCCCATCGACATGCCCTTCACCGAGATCAACAAGATCGTCGAGGCGCAGTTTGCCGGAAAGACGTTTCCGGAGGACGGCTCGGGCTCGGTCGACGTCACCGTCCGGCGCGCCAGCGTCGCGGCTTCTGGCAACCGCCTCCTGATCTCACTGCTGGTGAACGCCAAGGAGAAGAAGAGCTTCTTCGGCTTCGGCGGCGAAGCCAATGTGCACATCTGGGGCAAGCCGGTGCTGGATCAGGCGCAGCAGACCCTGCGGCTGACCGATATCGAACTGGCGGTCGAGTCCGAGGCCGCCTTCGGCCTGTTGGGCGCCGCGGCGCGCGCCGCCGTGCCGCATCTGCAAAGAGCGCTGGCGGAAAAGGCGACCATCGACCTCAAGCCGTTCGCCAGCAATGCGCAGAAGAAGATCGCCGCCGTGATCGCGGACTTTCAAAAGAACGAGGACGGTATTCGCGTCGCCGCCGAGATCACCAAGCTGCGGCTGGCCGACATCGCCTTCGATTCCAAAACGCTGCGCGTGATCGCGGAAGCCGAAGGCGCCATCAACGTCTTCGTGACCGCGCTGCCGGGACTGTGAGCGGCGCTTAGCGTCGTCATGCCCGGCCTTAGCAGTCTGCCTTTTCGTAGACTGCGTAAGCTTGTCTGCGATGCCGGGCATCCACGTCTTGGCCGCATCAATGAAGCAAGACGAGGATGCCCGGGCGTAGGCGAGCGGAAGCGACGCCGTCCTTCAGACGGCTAGGCCCGGCCATGACGAAACGTGACGTCGCTAGCGGGCACGGCGCTTGCGCGCCTCTGCCCACCCAACACCTCATGAACCTTCGAACTTGAACGAGACCTTCACCTTGGCGCGGTAGGCTTCGACCTTGCCCTTGGCGTCCAGTTGCAAATCGAGCTGCACCACTTCGGCGACGCGGAGATTGCGCAAGGACTTTCCGGCCCGGTTGACGGCCGCAGCGGCGGCCTTTTCCCAGGAGTCCTTGCTGGTACCGATCAGCTCAATCACCTTGTAGACGCTCTCAGCCATGTCGTCCTCCCGTTGATGTTACAGGCAGGACTTATGGTCTCCTGCCGCGCCTCAGCCTAACATCGGGATTTCGGGCCTGATAGGATGCGCTGCACCAATTGCTCGCGCAGGACGGGCGCCATCAAGACAAAAGGCCGGGCGGCAAGGATGCCGTCCGGCCTTTCCAGATCGGTCGCGACCTAAACGCCGCGCGCCTAGTTGGTCGAATACTTGAACTCGCTCATCGCCTTCAGCTGGTCCTTGGTCGCGCTGAACACGGCGTGATCCGGATACCAGGGATTCGGCTTGGACGCCGGGGTCGTGGCCGCACCCGTGGTCGTGGTCGACGGCCGGGCGCCACCGCTGGCGGGCGCGTTTGCGGCGCCGGTGTATGCGATCGGCTCGTTCACGAATTTGATCTTGTCGAGCGGCACCGCGACCAGGTGCTCGCCGACGCCGAGGAAGCCACCGACGCCGATCACGACGGCCTTGATGTCACCACTCTTGTCGGTGAGCAGGTCGTTGATCGAGCCGAGGCTTTCATTGCTCTCGTTGTACACGCTCAGGCCGACCAGCTTCGAAGCGCGCCAGGTGCCCTGGTACGACGAAGACATGTCCGACGCCGTCGCGGGCGCCTTGCTGGTTTCAGTTGCCGCGGCGGGTGCAGGCGCCTTGCTGGTTTCAGCAGGCGTTGTCGGCGATTGCGCAAACGCGACGCTCGCAAGCAACGCCGAACCGGCAAGGCCGGCAATGGTATATTTGGCTAACATATGAGTTCTCCTCAGTTCGCAAATTGATGCTGATGCTGGGAAAACCCGCCAAATGAACAAGTGTTCCGTGGATTTCAAAATGGAACACAGGAACGCAGGCTTCCAGCTTGACGCGTTTTCTTTACGCACACTGGTTCCCGCTTCGCTTGAAAACGCTTTTTTTTAAAATCCGCCCCAGTACGGCGGCATGCCGTAATAGCGATGCAGCTCCGCTTCCTGCGCACGGTCGCCCCAATCGAAATCCTTGTCGGCGCGGAACGACGGCGCGCGCTTCAACTCTTCATCGTCGATGTCGAGTTCATAAGCTTCGAACTTGGTGTTGTAGCGAAGCCGTCCCCAGGGCAACGGCAACAGATTGGTCCCCATGCCGAGGAACCCGCCAAAGCTGAGCACCGCGTAAGACACCTTGCCGGAAACCTTGTCGATCATCAGCCGTTCGATGTGGCCGATCATGTCGCCGTTCGGCCGGCGCACAGACGTGCCTTCGACCCGATCGCTCGCGATCAACTGATGCGGCTTGGTCATGACGTCGGTTGCCATTGGACCCTCCACACATGCCTGAATGAAGGGATTAACGCTCCAACCGGAAACCTGTTCCTGCATCGCAAAATGAGACAGCCACCCTTCCCTTTCGGCAACGGAAAGAACGGCTGTCGCATGTCGCGGAGTCGAAGGCGCTGACGTCGACGTCGATCACTTCGTTTGAAAACTTTCCAGGCGATCAGGCCGCAAGCGAATCCGGATGCGATTCCTCGTAGATCGCGATCGCCTCGAAGCGATAGTCGCAGGCGCGACAATACCAGAGGAAGGACGTGCGACCCGCATTGCTTTCGATCCAGTCGGGGCTCGAGATCGGCGTTCCACACTGGGCACAGGGATTTCCACGAGGCAAATAGCCGGAATCCAATCGGGCCATGGCGCATCTCCCTCACTGACATTTTGTTTTGTGTTTGAATCAGACGGTCTTTGAATCCGACAGTCTTGCTGCCGCAACCGAACGCGCTGTCTGAAAAAGATTCTAGACCTGCTTTGAATCATTTGCACGACATTCGTGCTTGGACCAATCGCCGCAATCCCGTTCCAATGAATCGCCGCCGCAATGGCGCCGAATTCTCCCTCTATTGCCCGTCGATCCTCCGCAATAATCGTGTTACGCAAATCGTTAACGCGCAAGTTGCGCCGTCCGAGATATTTTTCCGAGATGTTTTCAATGAAGCTTTTGCCGACCATCGCCCGGCTCACCGCCATGGCCGCGCTGCTCGCGCCACCGCACGCTGCGGCGCAGCAGCGCTCGCAATTTGAAGCGCTGGTCGCGACCCACGCCAGGGCCAACAACGTGCCGGAAGTTCTGGTGCACCGCGTGATCGTTCGCGAGAGCCGATATCATCCGAATCTGGTCGGACGCGGCGGCACCATCGGGCTGATGCAGATCAAGCTCGCAACCGCACGCGGCCTTGGCTACACCGGCGACGCCGCGGGCCTGCGCGATCCCGACACCAATCTCACCTACGGCGTCAAATATCTGGCCGGCGCCTGGCGCGCCGCCAACAGCGACCACGCCCGCGCCATGCATTATTATGCGAGCGGCTATTATTACGTCGCAAAGCGGCAGCGGCTGGAGCAGCCCACATTGCCGGCACCGATGCTGGCGAGCGTCCCGACGAAGGAAGCCGAACCCACAATGAACGCTCCGGCCGAGCCTAGGGAAACGGTTAAAAAACCGGCGGAAACCGCTGTGAAGCCAAAAGAAGCTTTGAAACCGGCTGAGGCCGCCGGAAAACCAATCCAGCTCGTTCCGGCGCCGAAGAAGCGCCCGAAGAAGCTGGCCGAAGCGAAGGCGCAGGTTCCGCGTCCGCCGGCCGCCATATCAGGTGCAAACGCCGCCAAGCCGCGTTGACACGCCCCCACATCGGCCTACATTAGCTCTGTTCCGAGGGGGGCTCCGATGAGGAGCTGAGATACCGCAAGCTTGGGCCTGTTTGGCTTGGGACCGCGGTGACCCTTTGAACCTGATCCGGGTCATGCCGGCGAAGGGACAGGGATGTTTCAGGGTTTCAACGCGCAGCGCGGGCTCTTGCCCGTCGCGACCAGGGGGGATTCCCCCGTATCTATCGTCGGTGCCGGCATTGCCGGCGCATGGCAGGCGTTGCTGTTCGCGCAAGCCGGTCATGCCGTCACTCTGTATGAGCGCAGTGACGCCGCGATGACGCTTTCCACCAGCCATTGGGCCGGCGGCATGCTGGCGCCGTGGTGCGAGGCCGAAGCGTCCGAACCGGTGATCGGCCGGCTCGGCATCCGCTCGCTCGACCTCTGGCGCGAGCATTTTCCGGACACCCCGTTCAACGGCTCGCTGGTGGTGGCGCATGCGCGCGACCGCGCCGACTTCGAACGCTTTGCCAAACTCACCACCGGCCACACCAGGCTCGACGCGAGCGGGTTAAGCGAACTCGAGCCGTCGCTGGAAGGACGTTTTCGCGACGCGCTGTTTTACGCCGATGAGGGCCATGTCGAGCCGCGGCGGGTACTGCCGGAACTGCACGCGCGCATTGCGGCGGCGGGGGGAACGATCAAGTTCGACCACGACGCCGACGCGGACGATCTCGACGGCATCGTGATCGATTGCCGGGGGCTGGCCGCGCGCGATACCCAGCCGGAGCTGCGCGGCGTCAAGGGCGAGATGATCATCGTCGAAACCTTGGAGGTCGAACTGTCGCGCCCGGTGCGGCTGATCCATCCGCGCTGGCCGCTCTATGTGATCCCGCGCGGCGACAACAAATGCATGCTCGGCGCGA
>JBOHIT010000434.1:0-14861 GCA_050726155.1 Bradyrhizobium sp. | reverse complement strand
GAGGCGCGCGCCCGCGAATTGCTCGCCGACAAGGGCATCGACATGGATCGCCTCGATCGCGACCTCAAGACCAAGGCCAAGGCGATCGACGCCATCCTCGCGCGCAACCATGCCCAGGCCGAAGCTTTCGGCTTCCGCGGCACGCCGTCCTTTATCGTCGGCAAGTTCCGCGTTCCCGGCATCCTGACCATGGCGGAGTTCGAAATGGTCATCAAGGATGCGCGCAAGGCCAAGGCGGCGAACTAGGTCGCCTGCGACGTGGCCGTGCTCAATCTTTCTGAGAGCGGCTGATGAGCATCAGTCCGATAGCGACCAGGGGTATCGCGGCGGCGTGATACCAGCTGAGCCTTTCGCCGATCAACGCCATGGCCTGGACGGCAGCGAAGGCGGGGGTGAGGGTGAGCGACGCCGAGGTCAGCACCGGACCATTGAGTGTGAGCGAGATGTTGTAGCCGAGGTAAGCGCCGATGCCTGTGGCGAGCACAACCACGGCTATCCATGGCAGCGTCCGCCCATCAATGACGGGCAAACCCATTGAGACGATCTCGCTCGCCGCGAAGGGCAACATTGCAATGCTGGCGCCGACGGTCATGACGGCGAACTGCGGCATGGGCGTGAGGCGCGCCGGCACGCGGCGCATGGCCACGGTGTATCCCACGAATACCAGCATGCCCGCGGCTGCTCACAGGTCTCCAGGATTGAAATGCAGAGCTGCGATTGCGTCGGGATGGCCCTTGGTGATGATCAAGATTGCGCCGAGAAGGCACGCGGAAATGCCGGTGAGGAGCAGCGCACTCGCGGCTTGACGGCCAGCGACGATCTCCCAAATCGCCACGAATGCGGAGGCGCAGCCGTAGATGAGGCCAATGTTGGTGGCCTCCGTCGTCCACGATGCGATGTAGGCGGCAATGGAGCAAAAGCCCATGCCGAACGCAGCGAGGACCGCCAGCTGCAGCAGGTGGGAGAGAGGGGCCCGCCAGCGCTCGTAGCCGGGACGCGTCAGCGCGAGTGTCCCGATCACGAGGCCCGACAGCGACCAGCGCACGAGCGTAAGGGTGGCCGGTCCGAAAGTGTCCACCAGCGCGCGGCCTGCAACCGGATTGAGGGCGAAGCAGGCGGGGACCAGCGCAAGCAGCAGAAGCTTCATCGGCCAGGGTCCGAGGCCCGGTTAGTTGATGTCCGATAAGGGTCAAGAACGGTCCTGATGGCCCCGAAACACGACTTCTGGTCTACCCTGAACAACGGACATCAACAGACTGGCCTCGTTGGTCCGGCTCGTGCCAAGAAGCGACGTCCCACACGCTCTATTCGATAACCTCGTCTGCCTGGGCGAGCAGGCTAGAAGGTAGGATTAGGCTAAACGTCTTCGCCGTTCTGAGATTGACGGCAATGTCGAATTTCGTGGGCTGATAGACCGGAAGGTCCCCGGGTTTAGCCCCTTTTAGGATCGTGTCTGCATAGCGCGCGATGCGACGGGCGACTTCAACCAAGTCAATCCCGTACGACATTAGTCCTCCAGCCTCGACATACGCTCGATCTGCATAGATCGCAGGTAGGCGGGCTTGTTCTGCCAGTTCGGCAATCAATTTTCGATTGCGGAAATTCTCCGGGTGATCCGCGACGAGTAGCCCCTGCGCCCCCTCTTGCTTAATGGTCTCAAACACACGACGATACTCCGGCCCTTGGATATCGCCCTTGAGGCGAGTGCCGACAAGCGAAATGGAAGTCTGTCGGGCCGCCTCGCGGATAGCGGTGCCGCCAGCGATTTCCCAAAAAACTTCGCTAGCGAGTACGCCAAACCGCGCTGCTTGAGGTACCACCTCGCGCAGCATTTCGAGCCGCTTGCCCCAGATTGCGATGCCCGCATCACTACTAACACCTGTGATATTGCCTCCGGGTCGCGCGAGGCTCTGAACAAGACCCTGCGCAATTGGGTCCGAAAGAATTGCGACAATGGGAACTGTCTTCGTTGCAGCGAGCAACGGCCCGACCACGCCGCCTAGCGTGATTATTACGTCCGGCGATGCATCAATCGCATTGCGAGCCGTCACAGCAAACTGCGAAACGCGTCCCTCACCTGAGAAGCGTAGGAGAACAAGGTTCTTCCCCTCGACATAACCGAGCCGTTCCATCTCGCTTAGCAGCGGCACATAGTAGACGTGGCCTCCGCCTTTGGTCATCTCCGAGGTTGGTGTTACCGGCGACACCATAGCAACGCGGTATACTTTGTCTGTATCCGCTGCCCGCGCCGAGAGGGGCCACGCCGCAGCCCCACCGATGAGCCCAATGAATTCCCGACGCTTCATTGCCAACCCCGCCCCGACACGCGCAATCGTAGGCAATTATCGGCGTCCGTCCAAGCGACCAAATGTCCGTTCAGGGGCATTCGCGTCGGTTTAACCCTCTGCCGGTCACTTCCGATCTACCTCGAACAACGGACATCAACAGACCGGCCCCGTTGGTCCGGTTCGTGCCAACAGGAGACTCATGCACCGCAGCAATTGGACCGTTATTCAATCACCTCGTCGGCGAGCAACAGGAATTCGCGGCTTATTGTTAATCCGAGTTCTCTCGCCGTCTTCAAATTGACGAGCAGCTCGAACTTGGTCGGTTGCTCCACGGGAAGGTCCGCCGGTTTCGTTCCCTTTAGTATCTTGTCGACATACGTAGCGGCGCGTCGATTTAGGTCGGCTAGGTTCGCTCCGTAAGACATCAGGCCGCCTGCATCTACAAACTCTCTCGCCTGATACATTGCCGGCAGCCGGTTTTTCGCGGCCAACTCCACGATGTGTCGGTGCTCCGCGAACAACATGGGGCTTGGCAGCACAATTAGAGCATCGGCTTTCCATCTAACCATCGCGAAAAATGCATTGTCAAACTCAGCGGCATAAAGCGCTTGCACCAGTTGCAGCTCAAATCCCAACTTGCGGGCCGTAGCCTCGGTATCGTTCAGAAAACCCTGCATTGTGCGTTCGCCGTACGCACCGGGATGCCAGATCGCAGCTAAACGCGAGAAACTCGGGACAGCGTCCCTGAAGAGCTGCAAGCGTTTGGCGACGAGCTCCGGACCCAGGAAGGTGTTTCCGGTAACATTCCCACCGGGAGAGCCAAGACTAGCGACGAGTTCGTCCTCCACAGGATCACCCACACTCAGCGCGACGATGGGAATTGTTCTGGTCGCTTGCTTGGCTGCGCGAGCCGCCGGCGTGGCCCCCGCGACGATAACGTCGACCTTTAGCGCAACTAGCTCGGCCGCCAATGCGGGGAGCCGATCTAATTGCCAGTCCGCAAACCGGAGTTCTATCGCTAGGTTCTGTCCCACGTTATAGCCGAGCTCGCGCAGTCCCTCGAAGAACGGGCGGTTCAACGTCGTAGCAGCAGAACCGTTATTTAAGATGCCTATCCGGGGCATCTTTCCGGTCTGTTGAGCGTCGGCGGCGACCGGCCATGAAAGCGCACCGGCAACAACCGCGATGAACTCGCGCCGCCTCATGACTCCCCCTTCGTCCGACAGCTAAACCCTACCACATCGTTCAATGCGACGGGCGTCTTTTGCATCACGGCAAAATCGACCGCTGATGTCGCAGATGGGTCAGTAGCGGACATCAGCAGAGAGCCGCTTTGGCTCACAAGCTAACTTCCGGCGCGGTCGCTGTTAGGTCCGCTAAGGCCATAGCCGACGATCAGGCGGATCGCTCCCGCAGTTAGTTATCCGCTGGCACCACCCAGACCGTTAAGTCCGGGTTCTCTGTGAAAAGCTCGCTGGACGCCGAGAACGGCGACTAGCCACCCGCGCCGATTACGCCGGTCGCGTTGATCTCCACCTTGAGCGGCGGGCTGGCCTTGGGCGAACCAACGCGCTTTACCTCGATCAAGGTTGAGCAGGGAAAGTCGCCGGTGAAGAACTCCCGGCGCGCGCGCCACACCTCGGTGTTTTCATCAAGAGTGGTGACGTACACCGTGATGGACATAATGTCATTCATCTTGCCGCCCGCGGCCTCCAGCATGTCCTTGAACTTCTGAAAGATCGACTTGGCCTGAATGTACATGTCGTCGCCTGGATGCTCCCCCTTAGGCCCCGAGCCGGTCATCCCCGCGATGTGGAAACATCCGTTTGCCACTTTCATGTTGGACCAAGTCTGCGGCGGCGCCTCCGCCACCTTGGGCGATCGGATAGTTTGCATGCTCAAGGGTCTCCTCCTGTGAAACGGATTCGAAGCGAGCGAGGTTGTCCTCCCAACTCGCGACGCGCAAGCGGATCGTACCACGCGCGTTGCGATGGTAAATGGGACCGGGTTGGGGTTCGTGCAGTGATTGAGGGCAGCATGTCGGCCGGCCTTGGGTCAAAATCGGACGGCCAATGACGCACCGCTTAGGTTCGCTAAAGGCCAAATCGTGGTCCCGCTTCGTGTGCACGCCGACGGAAATCAACTGGAGTTCCGCAAATCGTCGGTATCCCGGACAACGCGCAGGTAGAAGCCACATGGAAAGGGCGCCCTCGCATGTAGCGAAGGCGCCCTGATTTCACGCGCCAGCGGTCGCGTGATTACTTCGACGCGATTTTGGTCCACTCCTCATGGGCGCGCGTCTTCAGCGCTTTCCAGTCGGTCGCGGCCACGTCCCAGTTGACGATAGTGCGGCCGTTCTGCGCGACCTGACCGTTCGCCACGCTCGACGTATTCATCGAATCGTAGACATAGACGCCGCAAACCAGCAGCAGCGCGCCCAAGATCATTCCAATAAACGTTCGCATGACATCCTCCGGTGATGCGCAACAACGCGGCAAGGCGGCGATGGTTCCAGATGTTATCCGGCGTTCACCGCGTCACGCGCGGCCGAACGCCCGCATTACATAGTCGATGAACACGCGCACGCGCGGCGAGAGCTGGCGGTTGCGCGGATAGAGCAGCGACACCGGCACCGACGGCGGCGGGCAGTCCGGCAGGATCTGTATCAACGTGCCACGGGCGAGATCGGCTTCGGCGTGAAAGCGCGGCACTTGCACCAACCCGAGCCCAAGCCGTGCGGTCGCGAGATAGCTTTCCGGTCCGGTCACCGACATCACCACCGGCAAGGGGACCTCGCGCAAGCTGTCACCGGTCATGAATTCCATCGGTCGCAGCCGCCCTGATGTGAGCGATCGAATTCCGACCATGTAATGCCCGTCGAGCGCACTCGGATCGGCCGGCGTGCCGTAGCGCGCGAAATAATTTGGCGCCGCACAGGTCAGCCGCTCCAGCACCACCACTTGCCGCGCGATCATGTCGCTGTCGGGCAGATGGCCGAAGCGCAGCACGCAATCGACGCCCTCGCGGATCAGGTCGATCCAACGATCGCTCTCGCTCATATTGATTTCGATCTCGGGATATTCGGCGAGGAAGCCCGGCAGGTTCGGCAGCAGGAAGTGGCGCGCCAGCGTGCCCTGTACCTCGAGCCGCAGCAGCCCCTTTGGCCTCGCGCCGCCGAACGCGCCTTCGGCATCTTCCAGATCTGAAATCAGTGAAAGACAGCGCCGGTAATGCGCCTCGCCATCCAGCGTGGGACGGACCTGCCGCGTGGTCCGTTCCAGTAGTCGCACGCCAAGGCGCGCTTCCAGGGCCTTGACCGCATCCGTCACCGTCGAGCGCGGCAGGCCGAGATCATCGGCCGCGAGCGAAAAACTGCGCCGCTCCACCACCCGCGTGAACACCCGCATCGCGTCGAATCGGTCCATCGGATTATTCGTGTTTTCCGGATTGTGTTGCCAAATAATGCATGATTATCCGGAAATAGGAAAGACGTAGATTTCTCCCCATCAGCCGCGGCCAACGCCGCCAGATCGCAGGAGAAATAAAATGACCAACGAAACCAACAAGGTAGCTATTGTAACCGGCGCTTCGCGCGGCATCGGCGCGGCGGTCGCCGAACGTCTCGCCGCCGACGGCTTCACCGTCGTCATCAACTATTCCGGCGATACCAAATCGGCCGAGGCGCTGGCCCGCAAGATCGAAGGGGGCGGCGGCCGGGCGCTGACCGCCAGGGCCGATGTCAGCGACGCGAGTGCTGTCCGCGGCATGTTCGATGCGGCGGAAGCCGCCTTCGGCGGCGTCGACGTGCTCGTCAACAATGCCGGCATCATGAAGCTCGCCAAAATCGCCGACAGCGACGATGCGCTGCTCGACCAGCAGGTCGCGATCAATCTCAAGGGCAGCTTCAACGCGATGCGCGAGGCCGCCAGGCGGCTGCGCGACGGTGGCCGCATCGTCAATTTCTCGACCAGCGTGGTCGGGACCCGGATCGAGACCTACGGCGTCTACGCCGCGACCAAGGCCGCGATCGAAACCATGACGGCGGTGCTGTCGAAGGAATTGCGCGGTCGTTCGATCACCGTCAACGCGGTAGCGCCGGGCCCGACCGCGACGGACCTGTTCCTCAAGGGCAAGACGCAGGACGTGATCGACCGCTTCGCGAAGATGAATCCGCTGGAACGGCTCGGCACGCCCGGGGATATCGCCGCCAGCGTCGCCTTCCTCGCCGGTCCCGACGGCGCTTGGATCAACGGTCAAACCCTGCGCGCCAATGGCGGCATGGTCTGAGCAAACCCGAACGCAGCGACCAAATTCACACCAACAAGAAAAGGAACATGTCATGAAACAGGTTATCGTCATCACCGGCGCTTCCAGCGGCTTCGGCCGGCTCTCCGCCAACGCGCTCGCCAAGGCCGGCCACATCGTCTACGCGTCGATGCGCGGCACCAAGGGCCGCAACGCGGCCCAGGCCGCCGATGTCGAAAAGTACGCCATCGACAACAAGGTCGATCTGCGCGCCATCGAGCTCGATGTCGGCTCGCAGGCCTCGGTCGATGCCGCGATTGCGCAAATCGTGGCGGAGCAAGGCCGCCTCGACGTCGTGATGCACAATGCGGGACACATGTCGTTCGGGCCCGCCGAAGCCTTCACGCCCGGGCAACTCGCCGAACTCTACGACATCTACGTACTGAGCACCCAGCGCGTCAACCGCGCGGCGCTGCCGCAACTGCGCAAGCAGGGCAGGGGATTGCTGGTCTGGGTCTCCAGCAGCAGTTCGGCCGGCGGCACGCCGCCCTATCTGGCGCCGTACTTTGCCGCGAAGGCCGGCATGGATGCGATGGCGGTGATCTATGCGCGCGAACTCTCGCGCTGGGGTATCGAAACCTCGATCATCGTGCCGGGCGCCTTTACCGGCGGCACCAATCACTTCGCGCATTCGGGCAAGCCGGCCGATCAGGCCCGCATCGCCGAATACGAAGCGGGTCCCTATGCCGGCTTCGGCGAGGAGATCATGAAGGCCTTCGGCGCGATCGTGCCGCCGGAAGCCGATGCCTCGCTGGTGGCTGACGCCATCGTCGAGGTCGTCGACACGCCGTTCGGCCAGCGGCCGTTCCGCGTTCACATCGATCCGGCGCAGGATGGCGCCGACGTCGCCTTCGCGGTGATCGACCGCGTCCGCAACGAGATGCTGCACCGTGTCGGATTTTCCGACCTGCTGTATCCACGAGTGAATAATTGAGTTGAGGACCTCTGCTTCATCCACGTCATTGCGAGCGAAGCGAAGCAATCCATCGCGCCACAAGGGGGTAGATGGATTGCTTCGTCGCTATCGCTCCTCGCAATGACGGCGGAATTTGCGACGCCTTACGTGCCGTCGACCGCGTCCCCGCGCAGCCACGCCAGCATCGGCGCATTCATCTCGCGCGGATAGGTATGGCTGAGATCGTCGAGCTCGCGATAAATGACGCGAGCCCCGGCCGCGGACAGCAATTGGTGGGTCTGCCGCGCCACCTGCACCGGAAACATCCAGTCGAGTTTGCCATGCACGAGGTGGATCGGTAGCCCGCGCAAGCGGTCAGCGTCGGCCATTTCAGCCATCAACGGATGGAAGGTTGCCGAGACCGGCGCGAGATGGGTGAAGGGGGAGGCGCTTTCGAGCCCGCTGACATAGCTGAAGGTGCCGCCGTCGCTCATGCCGGTCAGCAGCATCTTGGTGGCGTCGACGTTCCAGCGCGAGCGCACAGTATCGAGAATGCGCATCAGGTTCGGCGTATCGATGTCTTCGCCCATCAGGGCCCAGGTGTTGCCCAAGGCCGTCGGCGCGATCAGGATGGCGCCATGGCTGCGGGCGTCGCGCAGCCAGCTCCACAGGAAACCGCGGCCATTGCCGCTGCCGCCATGCAGCGCGATCACCAGCGGAAGCGCGCGGTCGGGCGTATAATATTCCGGCACGTAAAGCGAGAAGCCGCCGCGGCTGCCGGGCTCGTTATGGTCGTGAAAGATGCCGGTGTTTTCGTTGGCCGGCTGCGCCAGCCGTGCCGCGAGATCGCCGTCCTCGCGCAGCGCAGGCTCGACGAAGAACTGGCTCACCGGCGGCAATTTCGCGACCAGCGCATACAGCGCTTCCTGCGCCCGCGGCGAATAGCGTAGCGCCCGAAACACGCTGACGAGGTCGCCATTGCCGTTTTGCACCTCGCGCAGGCCTGCAAAGGCGGCAAGCGCCGCATCGCAGGCCACCTCGAGCGCGCCTCTGATGCCGTCGAATTCAGCGGGCCATTGCGCCAGCCGCGGACGAACCGCGCGCAACGCCTCGTCCGGTGTGCTTGCCTCCTCCATCACGCGACCGAAATCCGGCGGGTTCAGATAGCGCGCGACGAAGCCCAGCGCCTCCAGCGATTGCAGCAGCGGCGGCAGCACGGCCACGATGTCGTCGACCACGGCCTCGCTCATCGCGCATTCCCTAGCTGGTGAATTCTACTCAGGTGCAGCACTTCTCAGTGCATCCTTGTCAGTGCATCCTCGGCGCCTTCAGCAGCTTGGCGCGGTCGACGGACGTCAGCACCACGTCGAAGGTGACGCCTTCATGATAGACCGTGAGGGCTACGTCGACGCCGGCTGGCCCGAGCGACCAGAGCTTACGGTAGAAACCGGTCTGGCTGGTGATCTTGTCGCCATTGACCGCGAGGATGACGTCGCCGGTCTTGATCTCGGCGCGCGCCGCCGGACCCTTCGCGGCAATGCCGACCACCACGACGCGGTTGTCGATCTCGGTCGAAAACATCCCGAGCCACGGCCGCGACGGCTTGTTGACGCGGCCGAATTTGCGGAGATCGTCGAGCACCGGCTTCAACAGGTCGATCGGCACGATCATGTTGACGTGTTCGGCTTTGCCCTCGCGCTCGCGTTCGAGCTGCAGCGAGCCGATGCCGATCAGTTCGCCGCGGCTGGAGATCAGCCCGGCGCCGCCCCAGTTCGGATGCGCGGGATGGGTGAAGATCGCCTCATCCAACAAATATTCCCAATAGCCGGCGAATTCCTGCTTGGCCGCGATCTGGCTCGCGACCGATCGCGTGCGTCCGCCGGCGCCGCCGAGCACGACGCGATCGCCGAGTTTCGCTGTTGCCGAAGAGCCGAGCGGCAGCGGCTCGATGTCGGGGCGCCCGAGCGCCTGCACCAGGCCGAAACCGGATTCGGAATCGAAGCCGAGCGGATGGCCGGGCATGACGCGGCCGTCGCCGAGATGCAGCCAGATGGTTTCGGCTTCGGTGATGAGATAGCCGATGGTCAGCACCAGGCCGTCGTCGATCAGCACGCCATTGCCGGCGCGCTCGGTGCCGAGCGTTTCCGCGCTGAAGGCGTCGGACGGAATGATGGAATGCAGCCCGACCACCGAAGCCAGCGCGCGGTCGAGGTCGAAAGCGTAATCGCCCGGGCGCGGCTGGTTGGCCGGCGGTACCTTCCATTCGGTCAAAGCGGGCATGAAGGGTCTCCCAATACGATTGCGCGTCCGTTATCAACGCCGCGCAATCCGAAACGATCACGGTCCTGTCAGCGGCAGCCTCTGCAAGATCATATCAGCGAAAGTGCTGCGGATCGAGATCGCAGATCGATGGCGGCAATGCGTTTGGCGGCGGCGGAAAATCAGTTCCGCCACTCCCGATAATCGCGCTTGACCTTGTCGGCCGCAACCTCCGCGGCGGCGTTCAGCCAGCCGCGTGGGCGTTTCTCGAGGTCCGCCATCCCGAGAAACGCGAGTTGACCGCTTGGAAAGCTTTCAGCGATCGCCGCCCTCACTCCGCCTTGGCCCGCGCCCGCGCCGGCAGGATCCGGAACGCGCGGTTTTCCTTGATCCAGGCCGCGCGTTCGTCGCGCAGCAGCGTGCGACGAACCTTGCCGGAATCGTCGCGCAGCCCGACGCTGACTACTTCGAAGCTTTCCGGGTGCTTGTAACGGCTGAGCAGGTCGGAGAGGAAATCGCCCATGCCGTCGGCGACCGCTTGCGCGTCGGTGTCGGGCCCAAGTTCCAGGATCGCGTGCACGCGTTGTCCGAATTCCGGATCGGGCAGGCCCACCGCCACACAGGATCGCACCTTGGGATGCGCTGACACCGCGGCCTCGATCTCGGCCGGATAGATGTTGGCGCCGCCGCGCAGGATCATGTCGGCGAGCCGGTCGCCGAGATAGAGATAGCCGTCGGCGTCGAGCCGTCCGATATCGCCGAGCGATTCCCAGCCGTCGGCGCGGCGTTTCGGCTCGGCGCCGAGATAATGGTACGAGCTGCCGGGACCGTCATTGGGCAGGAAATAGATCTCGCCGGTTTCGCCGGTCGCGACCTCGTTGCCGTCCTCGCCGATGATTTTCAGGCGCGATGTCTCGGCGATCTTGCCGACCGAGCCGCGATGTTCGAGCCATTCGACGCCCGAGATGATCGTGGCGCCCTGCGCCTCGGTGCCGCCATAGAGTTCATAGATGCGCTCGGGCCCCAGCCACTCGATCCATTTTTCCTTCAGCCAGGGCGGCATCGGCGCCGCCATGTGAAACACGATCTGCAGGCTCGACAAGTCGTAGCGGTTGCGCACCTCGTCGGGCAGCGCCCAGATCCGGTGCATCATGGTCGGCACGAAATTGACCCACTGGACGCGGCTCGCTTCGATCAGGCGCAGGCATTCCTCGGCGTCGAACTTGACGAGCCCGGTGACGCGTCCGCCGTGGAACAGCGCGGTGTGCGACGCGATGAAGGGGGCGTTGTGATAGAGCGGGCCCGGATTGAGCAGGGACGCGCCGATCGGCATCCCGACCGCGGCCGGTCCAGCAGTTTCGATTACGGCAGGCTTGTGATCGAGGATCACCTTCGGCCGCCCGGTCGAGCCGCCGGAGGTCATCGCCTTCCAGTAACGCGCCACCGGATTGTCGATCGGCCCGGTGGAAAAACCCTCCGGTACGAAATCGGCCGGCACCGAATTCGGCGCATTCCAGTCCGGCTGGCCGCCGACGACAAGCGAAGGTTTTAGAATTTCCAGCACGGCCGCCGCCTCGCCGCGCGGCAACCGCCAGGTCAGCGAGGTCGGCGTCGCGCCGCACTTCCACACCGCAAACGTCGTCTCGAAGAAAATGTTGCTGTTGGGCAGTCCGATGGCGACGAAATCGCCCGGCTTGACGCCCCTCGCGGCAAAGGCCCGTGCACGCGCGTTGGCGTTGCGCTCCAGTTGCTCCCAGGTCAGCGTATCAGCGCCATGGCTGATGGCGATGGTGTCTTTCGGTTTGCGCTCGGCAAACCAGCGCGGCACGTCGGCGATGGGGATCAACATGAGGCGTTTCCGTTGCAGGGCGTCTTGATGCCGCTCTTGTGCTTCGCGTCAGGCGGTATGCCGCCCGGCACGCACTTCACCAACAGCGGCGGTGGCGAGTCAAGGGATGCCCCGTCCCGCAGGCGATCCGGCGGCGTCCATAAAGTGCCAAGCGGAGGCGTTGACCCCTTCCACCTCCCGACAAGACGGGTGTAGGCTGTTGGCGCAGGGCGTCCAGATGGATTGCAAGTCCACGACGTAGCGCACTGCGGAGGGAGCATCATGAAATTTCCCCGCCGCACATTTTTGCGACTGGCCGTGGGTGCCGCGGCGTTGCCGGCCGTGCCCCGCCTGTCGCGGGCGCAGGCCTATCCGTCCCGGCCGGTGCGCATCGTCGTCGGCTTTGTCGCCGGCGGGGCCACCGACATCCAGGCCCGCCTGATGGGTCAATGGCTGTCGGATCGCCTCGGCCAGCAATTCATCATCGAGAACCGCGCCGGCGCCAGCGGCAACATCGGCACCGAGGCGGTCGCCAAGGCGCCCGCGGATGGCTACACGCTGCTGCAGATCGTGACTCCGCATGCGATCAATGCCGCGCTCTACAACAATCTCAGTTTCGACTTCATCCGGGACATCGCGCCGGTTGTCTGCTCCGCGCGGCTGGCCTACGTCGTCGTGGTGCATCCATCGGTGCCGGCCAGGACGATCCCTGAATTCATCGCCTACGCCAAGGCCAACCCGGGCAAGATCAACTACGGCTCGGCCGGTCCCGGCACGCCGCAAAACATTGGTTGCGAACTCTTCAAGATGATGGCCGGGGTAGATCTGGTCCACGTCCCCTATCGGGGCGGCGGGCCTGCGACCACCGATCTGGTCGGCGGCCATTTGCATGTGATTTTCGCTCCGGTGTCGGAGTCGATCGAACACATCAAGGCCGGCAAGCTGCGCGCGCTGGCGGTAACGACCACGACGCGTCTGGATGTGCTGCCGGACGTTCCAACGGTGGCGGACTTCGTGCCGGGTTATGAGGCCAGCGGATTTGCGGGCATTGGCGTGCCCACGGGCACCCCGGCCGAAATCATCGAGATGCTGAACAAGGAGCTCAATGCGGGCCTCGCCGATAGCAAGGTCAAAGCCCGGATCGTCGAGCTCGGCGGCACGGTGGCTGGCGGCTCGCCTGCGGAATTCCGCAAGATCATCTCGGATGCCACTGAAAAGTGGGCGAAGGTGATCAAGTTCGCAGGCATCAAGGTCGAATAGGGCCGGATAATCGCCGTCCTGCGCGGTCAGGACTTCGCCTTGAGTTTAAAGGATCCGAAGAATTTATCCTTCTTGTCCGCCACCAGGTCGCGATACGCATTGGGGTATTCAATCGTCAGGATGTAGAGCGTGGCTTTCGTCCTGATGTAACGGATATGCGCTGTGGTTGCCGGGTTGGCGACCGAGAACGACAAATTATCGACGTCATCCCGGGTATTGCGGCTGACATCGGACACCTTGTTGGCCGGATTGGATGAGAAAGTTTTGGGGATCGCCGCGAGGTCGGTGGGCGTCTTGGCGGTGACCGGCGTTTCAACCGCCGTAAACTTGATGCCCTCGGTACTCTTGCCGCCGACGACATGGGTCACTTCGTCCGTGCCGGCGTCGCGTGTCGTGAAATCATTGAAGGGAATCGGCACCAGGATAGCGAACGAGCCCTTGGTCGAAACCGCCGGATACCATCCCGAGCCGTCGGCGACGTTGACCCCGACACGATGCATCTCAAGCTTCGGTTCGGCGGTCGCGGCCGTAGAGACCATGAGCACCAGCGAAAGGACACCGGCGAAGTGCGGCAGCATGGCGTTGGACATGGACGGTCTCCGGTCGTTGCGGCCGGCAGGGAATGTCCGGTTTTTGTTGAAAGCAAGGCAAGGTTGTGCCGGATCAGCAGGAGTTTCCCCGGCCCAATCCGCCGTACGGGCTGGTTCGACTTACGGGCTTATTCGATCACTTCGTCGGTCAGCACCAGGATGGTCGGTGGAATCGTCAGCCCTAGCGCACGCGCCGTCCTGAGATTGACGACCAGCTCGAATTTGGTCGGCAACTGAATCGGCATATCGGCAGGCTTCTGTCCCTTCAGGATTTGATCGACATAACCGGCTGCGCGGCGGAAGAGGTCGCCGATGTCGGCGCCATAGCTGAACAGGGCGCCGGCGCGCGCGAACTCGCCTTGCTGACCGATCACGGCGATCTTCATCTCGGTGCCGATGCGGCAGATATCATTCTGCATCGCCGCCGTCATGTAATCGCGGATCACGATCATGGCAGTGCCGCCGGCATCTGCGAGTACCTTGAACTGCTCGGCGACCGCCGCCAGCGAGGCGGCAGTGAGGCCGAGGCGCACCGGCTCGAGGCCTGCCGTTCGCGCCTCCTTCATCGTCTGCTCGCCCCAGGCGCTGAAGGTCGGGTCGGTCGCATTGTTCATCACGCCCATCTTGCGCAGTCCGGGCAATATCTCTCGCAACATTTCGATTCGCTTGGATGACATCTCCTCACCGAACGCTGCGAAGCCGGTCAGGTTGCCGCCGGGCCGCGCGAGGCTGACAAACAGGTCGGGATCGCTCTGCACAGCCGGCAGCGCCACGGCCACGGCCGGGATTTTTGTCTTCTTCACGATGGCACGCGCCGCAGCCGGTCCCGGCGCGAGCAGCACATCCACGGGCCTGGCTATCAACTCGTCGATCAGCGCAAGCCCGCGCGCGACGTCGCCGCCGGTCGAGCGCGCATCGATGATAATGCTGCGTCCCTCGGCATAGCCGAGGTCGGCCATCGCCTTGCGGAAGGGGGCGAGTGTCGCGTTGTCAACCTCCGGTGTCGCAAAACCGACAAAACCTACGATCGGCACGCGTTGCTGCTGGGCTAACGCTGCATTCGGCGATGCCGCCACCATGCCCAAAATGCCCAGAAATTCCCGGCGTCTCATTTATCTGTTCCGCTGTTCCATGCATGCAATTTGACCACAGCGGCCGGTACCGCGCCAGCCGGGTTGGCAGCGGGAAAGGGCCGCTACGGCGCGTTGCCATTCCGTGTGGTGCCCGACGGGCAAATCAATTCTGATTATCGGAAATCATGTCAAGCCCTGAAATAAAAAATATTTCGCTTTATCAGAAATGGAATCAGTGGCAGATATTGTCCGTCCCGCCCGACCAGAGGGGCGCTCGCGATCGCTACGAACGTGCGGCGGGATGCGGTGGACGCGGAGGTCATGACAGCGATCGTGGCTGACGCGTACGGCAAAGGCGTGTGG
>JBOHIT010000433.1:0-21097 GCA_050726155.1 Bradyrhizobium sp. | reverse complement strand
CCGCCCAGGCCCGCAACTGCTTGTTGATGCTTTCCCGCGTCATGCCGACCATCTCGCTGATTTCCTGCTGGGTAATCGCAATGGTGCGGCCTTGCGGCGCAAGCTTGTGCTTTTCGGTCAAGCGAAGCAACGCGCTGGCGAGTCTTCAGGGAAGATTCTGCAGGATCACCTGCTCGACCTGATCGCTGGTCCAGCGAATTCGCGTGCACAACAATTCGATGAACTTCATCGCCAATCCCGGCTGGTCGCGCAGGAAGGGTATGAATTCGCGCCGGTCGATCGTGAAGAGTTCGCAGGCGGTATTGGCGATGGCGTCGGCCGAGCGCGCCGAATTGTCCAGCAGCGCGATTTCGCCGAAGATCTCGCCGGCCCCGATCAGGTTCAGGATGGCGTTGCGGCCGTCCGGCGATGAAATGCTGATCTTCACCGTGCCCGTGATCACCGCAAACAGGCTGTTGCCTGGATCTCCCTTGGAGAAGATCGTCGCTCCCCGCTTCAGCGTGACGTGTTTGGCATAGCGGCAGAGCTGGTCGAAGGCCTCGGGTTCAAGATCGGCAAAATAGGGATGCTTGCGCAAAACCGACAGTTTGCTGCTGGAAAATCCTTGAGCTTCACCCGTCCTTTGTTGAGGCACGCCAGTCAAACTCCAGAAACTGTTCGGGATGTAGCTCTTCCGTAGTCAACGCGGGTTGGCATTTCAACCGGAAAGCACATTAGTGCGTCGATTTGGCGGCCCAAACGCCAGTCGGGCTGCATGTTAACGCTCCGATAACCCTGGAATCCCGCAATCGGAGCGTACTGCCATCCCGCCATCCCGTCACGCGGAAATAGCCGAATCCCACTCCGACACATGGTGCGGCGCTCCGCGGCCGCAGCCGGCCTGCCAAGGTGAACCTTTCCGGCACGCACCACACTAATTGCACGAGCCAGTCACTGAACGCCAATTTGCACGTATGCCGGGAATCCAGCGCGTGCTTTGGACAGCCATTTAGGAGAATATCGATGTCGAAATTAGCTTTGCTGGGCGTTGCAGCCCTTTTGTCCGCAGCGGCCGTAGCGCCGGCGTCGGCTCAAGAGGTGATCTCCAACCCCGGCTATTGTGCGCAGTTCTATCCGAATGCCAATTGCCAGAACAAGGGACCGAACAATCCCTACACCGGCGATTACCAGCTGCGTAACGAGATCCGCGGCGCTTACGCGTCCGGCGTCAGCCCCTGTGCGCTGGGCGCCGATTACTATATCGGTCGCGGCGGCCGCCGCTACGCCTGCAACTGATCGCAAACCAGTTCGCCGGACGACAGCGCTGAATGCGTTGACGTTCGGCGGCTTACTCGTTGGCGATACCCATTTCCTTGATCACGCGCGCATATTTCGCGAGTTGATCGCGCGTCATCACCCGCAGTTCTTCCGACGAACTGCCGCGCACCGCAAATCCCAGTTCCTCGAGCTTGCGGCGTACTTCGGGATCGCCGACCGCCTTGAGCGCCTCGGCATTCAACCGGGCGATGATCTCCTTCGGCGTGCCGGCGGGAGCGAGAATCGCAAACCATGAGTTGAAGAAGAAGCCCGGCAAACCGGATTCAGAGACGGTCGGCACGTCGGGGAATTGCGCCAATCTCTTCTCGGTGGTCACGCCGATCAGCTTGAGCTGACCGCCCCGCACCAGGGCCGCAACCGTTCCGAGCCCCTGGAAGCCGACCGGAATCTGGCCGGCGGCCACATCCGTTGCAGCTTGCGTCGCGCCCTTATAGGGCACGTGGGTCAGCGATATGCCGGCCGCGGAAGCAAACATCGCCATTGCGAGATGCTGCGGGCTGCCCGGCCCGCCCGAGCCATAGTCGATCTTGCCAGGGGCTGCCTTCGCAGCCGCGATCAGATCAGCCGCGTTCTTGAAGCTGGCCTGATTGTTGGCGATCAGTCCCCATTCCACGGTCGCAACCAGCGATACCGGCTCGAAATCCTTGAGAATGTCCCACCGCATCTTGGACTGCAGATTGGGCACCATGGTCATGACGCTGTCGTTGAAACCGCCGATCGTGTAGCCGTCCGGCTCGGCGCGCGCGACCTGCTCGGCGCCGATCATCCCCGAGGCGCCAGGCTGGTTCAGGATCACGAATTGCTGGCCCATATTGTCGGCCATCTTCTGCGTCACGATCCGCGCCGCGACATCGACAGCACTCGCCGCAGCCAGCGGCACGATCATCTTGATCGGCCGGTCGGGATAGTTCGTTTGCGCGACCACCTGGGAGCTCAGGAGCAGCGCGAGCGCCGCGATCAAGGAATGAAGCCGGCGCATTTCAGGATTCTCCGTCGGTGGTCAACATTTCGGGCATGCCTCGCATCTTCCAAGGATGATTGCCCTTCCGCATCCAACTTGGCAATGTGGACGGCATCAAAATGAAGAATGAGCCGGCAAGTCAATCGACCGGACAGGGAAACGAACGAGGGAGGCGACCAATGACCACCCGCAGGAACTTCTTGAAGGGTGCTGCCGCGAGCGGCATCGCCTTTTGCAGTTGCGGCATGCTGGATGCGGCCCGGGCACAACCGAAGGCCCCTCGCCTGCCGATAAAAATCAACGGCAAACGAGTCCTGACGGTGGACGTGCACGCCCACTGTTATTTCCGGGAAGCCATCAATTTGATGGGAGACGGGGCCGACAAGGTCCTGCCGCCGGTCAAGGGGGTGCCCGAGCATTTCATCGTCATCGAGCAACGTCTCAAGGAAATGGACGCCACGGCGATCGACATGGAGGTGCTCTCGATCAATCCGTTCTGGTACGGCAAGGACCGCGATACGGCAGCTCAGATCGTCAAGGTTCAGAACGAAAAGCTGGCCGAACTTTGTGCAGCGCGGCCTGAACGGTTCGGCGCCTTCGCTTCACTCACGCTTCAGTTTCCCGATCTTGCGGTGCAACAACTGGAAACCGCAGTCCGGAAACAGGGCCTGCGCGGCGCCGCCATCGGCGGCAGCGTGTTGGGGGAGGATTTTTCCGATCCCAAATTCCATCCGGTCTGGGCCAAGGCAGAGGAACTGGGCGCAGTCCTCTTCATCCATCCGCAGAGCACGCCTGAACTTGCCAAGCGCTTCAAGGGCAATGGCTGGCTGTCGAACACCATCGGCAATCCGCTCGACACCACGATCGCCCTGCAACACTTGATCTTCGAGGGCACGCTCGATCGCTTTCCGGGGCTCAAGATCATCGCCGCCCATGGCGGCGGGTATCTCGGCTCTTACGCCGCACGCGGCGACCATGCCTGCTTCGTGTCGCCGCAAAACTGCAATCCGAATATCACGCTGAAGAAAAAGCCTTCGGAATACCTCAATCAACTCTTCTTCGATGCCATGGTGTTCACGCCGGAGGGCCTGCGGCACCTCGTGGCACAAGTCGGCGCCAGCCAGGTGATGCTGGGCACCGACCACCCAATTCCCTGGGAGCAGCACCCTGTCGACCATGTCTTCGCAACCACCACGCTATCGGACAAGCAAAAGGCCGCGATCCTCGGCGGCAACGCGGCAAAATTGTTCGGATTAAAGGTGGCGTGAAGCGCCGCCTATAACAGTTTGCCGTCCGGTCCGAAAAACGGATGCGGACCGTCGAACGTCCCGACCGGCACCTGGTGGGTGACTACGGTGCCGAAACCTTCGCCCGGAAACCAAGTGTGAAGGTGAAAGGCCGGCGGCTCCACCTTGAACGAGGGTTGGCGGAGTTCGGCCAGATCCAGATCGACTGCGTGGTTCGGCGCCGGACAGATCGTGGTCGGCACGCCTGCAAACATCGTCAACGCTGCACGATGAATATGACCGGTAGCGATGAGTTGTACGCGCGGATAACGCCGGATGATGGGTTCAAGTTCGCTCGCGTTGAAGAGATTCTGCCGGTCCATATGCCAAATGCCGGCCTTGAATGGTGGATGGTGCAGGAACAGCAGCGCCGGCCGGTCGGACGAAGAAGCCAACGTCGCCTCCAGCCAGCGCAGCGTTGGCGCTTCGAGCTCGCCATGCGGCTTTCCGTGAACGCTTGAATCCAGCAGCAGCAGGTCAAGCCCACCGACTTCGATCCGCTGATTGAGCGGACCGGATGCGAAGGCGTAAGCAGCGGAAGGAAACGCGGCGCGCATCAGCTCGCGCGCGTCGTGATTGCCTGGAATTCCCGCGAAGGGGAGTTTGAGCGGCGCCAACAGCCGCTCAAGATACTGATACTCCTCGACGGTGGGCGTATCCGCAAGATCTCCCGATATGACCACAAAATCAGGCGCTGGCTGAAATTCGTTCAACGCCACGACGCAGCGCTCCAACGCTTTGCCCGTATCGACCCGGCCATAGGCCAGCGAGCCCGGCGGCTTGATGTGCAGATCGGAAATTTGGGCAATGCGAACCGGTTTAGGCGACATCGGCGTTCTCAATTCTCTGGGGGCAGTAAACGGACGGCATCAGGGGAGATCAACAGCCCCACCCGCTCGCCGGCCTTGGCCTGGACCGTGTTGGGAGCGTCAATGGTCACCAGCTTGCTCGATGCACCGCTGACGACCAGGCGCTGCCGGTCGCCGATGAAGCTGACGCTGTCGATCATGCCGGAAAGCGGGGTACTCCCCGGCTGCACGACGCGGATCGTTTCGGGACGAATCATGGTAACCGCAGCCGACATATTTGTATCACCCCCGATCGCCTGCCGCCCGCCCGGCAAAACAAGGTAACCGTTCTCGATCGGCGATTCGATGATATTCGCAGCGCCAATGAATTCGGCAACGAAGCGGCTTTGGGGCGTGAAGTAAATCTCGCGCGGGCTACCGATCTGGGCGATCTTCCCCTTCTCCATGACGACAACACGATCGCCAAGCTCCATGGCTTCAGCCTGATCATGCGTCACGTAAATCGTGGTAATGCCGAGCGCACGCAGCAGGCGGTTGAGTTCACCACGCAAACGATCGCGCAACGCCGCGTCGAGCGCCGTCAGGGGTTCATCCAGCAGCAGGATACCCGGCCGAATGGCGACGGCGCGTGCCAGGGCGACGCGCTGGCGTTGTCCGCCGGAAAGCTGGTCGATGCGGCGATTCTCGAGCCCGGAAATGTTGGTCAACGCGACCAGTTCGGCGACACGCGCCGCGCGCTCCTTGTGCGGCACGCCGCGGATTTTCAAGCCATAGCCGATATTGTCGGACACGCTCATGTTGGGGAAAAGGGCGTAGGACTGGAACACCATGCCGACGTTGCGCCGTTCGATCGGCACCGATGTCATATCCGTGCCGTCGAACAATATCTTGCCGCCCGCGTCTGATAATTCGAGGCCCGCGATGATGCGCAACATCGTGGTCTTGCCGCAGCCGGACGGACCGAGCAACACCAGCGTTTCGCCGCGGGCAATATCGAGCGTCGCAGGCTCCAATGCGCGCGTTCCATCGGCAAACGTCTTGCCGCAGGTCTCAATGCGCACCGAGGCGCCATGTCCCGCCGACGCATTCATCTCTTCTGTTCCTTCTCGGCAAAGAATTGCATCGCAACCAACAGCGGGATGATCATCACAAAGAAGATCAAGGTGTAGGCCGAGGCGACCTCGAGCCGCATCGAGGCGTAGCTGTCCGCAAGCCCGATGGGCAGCGTCTTGGTCAGGGGCGTGTGCAGCATCCAGGTCAGATTGAATTCGCCGAGCGACAGCGTCACCACCATGAGACTGCCGGCGAGGATTCCCGGAACGGCGTTGGGCACGATCACGTCGCGGAAGCGCCGCCATGGCGATGCGCCGAGCGACGCTGCACCCTCGTCGAGCGTCTTTATATCGACCGTGGCGAACACGGCCATCACCGAGCGCACCATGAACGGCATGGTGAAGATCACGTGGCCGGTGAGGATGAAAAGCCACGAGCGGCGGAAATCGCTGAAACCCTGGTAGGTCAGCAGCAATGCCAGCGCTATTGCGAGGCCGGGAATGGCGAGCGGCAGCGTGATGATTTCCTCGACGATCCGCGACAGCCGTCCTTGGCGGACATGCAGGGCATAGGCTGAGGGAACGCCGACCAGCAATGTGACGACGAGCGTAGCGAATGCGATCAAGAACGACAGCAAAATGGTGCCTGCGTACAGATCCCAGACCTGAAACACCCATTGCAGGGTTACACCCGACTGGATGCCGCGGAAGTAATTCACCGTGACGCCGGCCGAAATCGACAGGATTGCAGGTACCACCAGGAATGCGGCAACAAGCAGCGTAAACAGCATTTGGCTGATGAAGATCAGGCGATCGCGCATCGTGTCATCCGGCAGCCGCAACGGCGCTGCCGCTGAAGGAGCGGGCCAGCGCCAGGATGAACCAGGTGATGATGCCGAGCCCGACCGACAGCGCGGCTGAAATCGAGAAATTCGCAGCCAGCGTGAACTCGGTATAGATCAGCATCGGCAACACATCGATGTTGGTCGCGAGCGTGAACGCCGTACCGAACGCACCCATCGCGGTAGCAAAGGCGATGGCGCCCGAGGCAACGAACGCCGGGCCCAGCGCCGGCAACACGACGTCGCGCTGCACCGCCCATGGGCCGGCGCCGAGTGAGCGCGCGGCCTCTTCCAGCCCGACATCGAGTTTCTGGACCGCCGCCATGATCGTGAGAATCACGCGCGGGATCGAAAAATACAGATACCCCAGGAAGAGCCCGTAGATCGAATAGGCGAACACCAGCTTTTCGCCAAACATGCGGTTGCTCAGGTCGCCGATCAGGCCCTGCCGACCGGCAAGCAGGATGATCAGGAAGCCAATGACCACCCCGGGAAACGCGAGTGGAAAGGTCAGCATCGCAATCAGCACGGCTCTACCGGGGAAGCGATGCCGCTGCAGGAACATTCCCGCGATGGTCGCCACGATGAGGGTGACAATAGTGGTCGCGGCGGCCAGCACCACCGTATTGATGAGAGTTGCGCGGTAACGCGGTTCGGTCAGGATCGCCAGATAGCCCGCGGCGCCCAGGGGACCCTCCGCCCCGGTCACAACCAGCCGTGCCATGGGGAGCAGGAAAAACGCCACCGTCACCACCGCAAGCGGCAGCAGGCACAACCAGACAAAGGACCTATGTGACATCAAGAGAAGGCGCCCCGGCGAAGGGCACCATATTGCCTCAGCGAACCTCGGCGAGATAGCGGTCAACAAAGCCTTTTTGCATGCTTTCCATCTGCCCCCAGTCGACATTTTTCGCGCGCGCATAGTCGCTGTCCGGCAGGAACTTCTTCTTGACGGTCTCAGGGAGTTCGATCGGCCGCGCCGGCCGCAGATAGGCGTTGGTCCAGATCGCCTGGCCCTTGTCGGACAGGAGATAGTCGAGAACCTTCTTGGCCTTGTCCTTGTCGGGCGCGTTCTTGACGAGGCCAACGACGTAAGGAAACACCACCGAACCTTCGCAAGGGATCACAAACTCGAAATTGCCCTTCTCGGAGTATTTTGCGCGGTAGGCGTTGAAATCATAATCCAGCAGAATCGGCATTTCACCGGAAACCACACGGGCATAGGAAGTCTGCTTGGGGACGATCGGATCGTTCTTCCGCAGATCCTTGAAGAAGGCGAGCGCGGGATCGAAATTGGTCGCTGAACCGCCAAGCGCGAGATTGATCGCGACCGCACCGACATAGCCGACGGCGGCGGACGACGGATCGAGATAGCCGACCATGCCCTTATAGTCGGGCTTCAGGAGGTCCTTCCAGCAGGCCGGCACCGGTTTGCCGCCAAGCGCATCCTTGTTCACGAACAGGCCGAGCGTGCCGGAATGAATCGTGGTCCAGAAACCATCGGCGTCCTTCAGCCCGGCTGGGACCTGATCCCAGTTGGCTGGCTTATAGGGCTCCAGGGCATCCTGCGCCTTAGCCTTCATGCCGAAGGTGACGCCGAAATAGCCGATATCGCCGACCGGATTGCTTTTCTCGGCCAATATCTGTGCCAGCGCCTGGCCCGAATTCTTGTTGTCGTGCGGTATGTCGTAGTTGAGGTCGGCCTTGATCGCCTTGAGCATCGAGGCCCAGTCCGCCCATTCCGGTGGGCAATTGTAGCAGATGACATCGGCCGCTTTGGCGGATTGCCCGGGCGCAAACAGCGATAGCGCCAGCAGTGCAAGAACAAAACGGACGGTGTTCATGGATCACTCCGGTTTCGGGCAGCTGAAAAAGGATATCAGCACCAACCGGCGACCAAGTATAGGCTGCGCATGAAGGTTTTGCGACGGCACGTTTTGCTATGCAGCAAACGGATGCCTACCGGTTCGAGCGTCCGAGAATTTCGTCAACCGACGATTTCAGCTAGGCTCTCGCATGAGAGGAGACGCTTTATGTACCAACCTGCCGGCGTCAGGACTTCTACCGACCTGCCGATCCCTGACCAAATGAAGGCCTGGGTGCTTGATGACCCGGACCACCTCTCCTTGCGCAACAAGCCGGTGCCCATTCCCGCGCGCGCAGAAGTCCTGGTCAGGATCGATGCGGTTGCGATCTGCGCGACCGACCTCGAGATCATTCATTCAGGCTCGCCGGCGAGCATTCAGGGCGGCCTGCCCTTCAACAGGAATTTCACACCGGGCCACGAATACATGGGCACCGTCGCAGCGCTCGGGCCTGACGTCGATGAGTTCAAGATTGGGGAGCGTGTCAGCGTGGAGATCCACGCCGGTTGCGGCCAGTGCAAGCGCTGCCGGCAAGGCATGTACACCTCATGCCTGAATTACGGGAAGCCCGAGAAGGGTCACCGCGCCAACGGCTTCACCACCGATGGCGGCTTTGCCGAATATGCCGTCAACCACATCAACACGCTGGCGCGTGTCCCAGACACCATGAGCGATGCGGAGGCAACGCTGGTCGTCACCGCCGGCACTTCGATGTATGGCCTGACCGAATTGGGAGGGTTGGTGGCCGGCGAGAGCGTCGTTGTGATCGGCCCGGGGCCGATCGGACTGCTCGCGGTTGCCGTTGCCAAGGCACTCGGCGCGAGCCCGGTGATCCTGACGGGAACGCGCAACAAGCGCCTCGCCATCGGTCAGGAACTGGGCGCCGATCGCGTCATCAATATCAACGATGAGGATGCGGTCGAGGTCGTCAGGCAGCTTACCGGCGGTATCGGCGCTGATTATGTGGTGGAGTGCGCCGGAACAGAGGCGACGATCAATCAGGCCATCCACATGACCAACCGCGGCGGGAAAATCTGTCTCGCCGCATTTCCGCACGATCCCGTCACGATGGATCTCGCGCATCTCGTCAAGAACAATATCTATGCCTACGGTATTCGCGGCGAAGGCCGCAGTGCAACGCGCCGTGCCATGACGCTGATGGCGGAAAAGCGCTTCGACGCCACGAAAATCCACACCCACACGTTTCCACTCGGCGACCTGCCGACTGCGCTAAGGTACGCGCGTGAGCGTGTCGACGATGCGATCAAGGTAGTCGTCACTAATCGGCAGGTGAGTTCGATTGCGAGCGCTGCGGCGGAGTGAACGCTGGCTTTTGCCAACCTTGTTCAGATTCGACCCAATGCGGTCAGGATAATTTGGGGTGTCAGCGGAATCTCCGTGATGATGGTCCCGAACGGCCTGAGCGCATCGTTCACCGCATTGGTCACGGCCGCGGCTGCCCCCGCCGTACCGGCCTCGCCCGCGCCCTTGGCGCCCAATTCCGACTCCATCGTCGGCGAGACCACGTGGCCGATATCGATATCCGGCATTTCGCCGGACATCGGAACCAGATAATCGGCCATATTGGCATTGGTGAGCTGGCCACGTTCGTCATAAACGCATTTTTCGAATAATGCGGCGCCGAGGCCCTGTACCACCCCGCCCCTGATCTGCTCATCGACCAATTGTGGATTAATGATCGTACCGCAATCTTCCACCACCCAGTGCTTCAGCAATTTGACGAAGCCGGTGTCGGTATCGACTTCCAGCCACGAGGCTTGAACGCCATTGGTAAAGGCGAAGGGATATTCGCGCGGAACAAAATGACGCGTCGCCATCAACTCAGCCTGAATACCCGGCGGCAGGGTGTCGGGCCTAAAATAAACCACCCTGGCCAGTTCGTTCAATTCGATACGCGACACGCCATCGCCGGCGTTCACGACGCTATTGTTGACGATATCGAGTTCGCCGGATGTGGATTGCAGGATCGCAGCAGCAACATCGAGAATGTTCCGGCGCAGCGCTTTGGCGGCCTGAAGCGCCGCCTCGCCGCCGATGCCGGCGCCCCGTGAGGCCCAGGTGCCGCCGCCATAGGGCGTGTTGTCGGTATCGCCCAGAATGACGCGAACGCGGTCCATCGAAACACCGAGAACGCTGCCGACGATCTGGGCGGTGAGCGATTCCGATCCCTGCCCCTGCTCGGTGATGCTGGTCTGGCAGATCACGGCTCCCTGGGCATCGAGCCGCACCGCGACGCCATCCTGCGACGAGATCTTGGCGCCACCGACGCCGTAGAATGCCGCGCTGGGATTGGTGACCTCGATAAAACTGGCGATCCCGATACCACGGTGGATATTCCTGGCTCGCAACGCCGCCTGTTCAGCGCGCAGCGCGTCGTAGTCCATCATCTTGATGAGCTTGGCCAGCACCGCATGGTGCGACAATTGCTCGAAACGCAGACCCGAGGGCGAAGCACAGGGATAGGCGTCATCGGCTATCAGGTTGCGGCGGCGAATTTCGACGGGATCCATTCCGATCTTCATCGCCGCCAGGTCGACCAGGCCTTCCGTCACCGAACAGGCGATCGGATGACCGACCGCGCGGTACTGGCACATGACGTTCTTGTTCTGGAACACGACACGGGCACGGGCGCGATAGTTCCTGGTCACATAGGGCCCGCCAACGAGGTTGACGACCTGGTTGGCCTCGATCGCGCTGGTGCGCGGATACATCGAATAGGGTCCGATACCCGTGAGATCGTCGATCTCGAACGCGGTAATGGTGCCGTCTCGTTTGACGCCGATCTTTCCCTTGCAGCGATGGTCGCGCGCGTGGATGTCGGTGTTGAAGCTCTCGACCCGGTCGGCGACGAATTTGATCGGTCGCCGCAGCATTTTCGAAAGCGCGTAAGTCGCCATTTCGTCGGCATAGATATGAACCTTGATGCCGAAGGAACCACCGACGTCCTTGCAGACCACTCGGACCTGGGACTCCTGGAGACCGAGATGCAGCGCCGCAATATTCTGCACCATGTGAGGCGCCTGCGTGCCCTGATAGATCGTCAGCCTCGCTTCGGCGGCATTCCAGTCAGCGACTACCGAGCGCGGCTCCAGTGTCACGCCGGTGTGGCGACCAAAAATGAATTCCGCCTCCACTACCTGGTCGGAGGCAGCAAAGGCGTCGTCGACCGCGCCGGCGTCGTGATTGCGCTCGAAAGCCAAATTGTCTCCGAGCGCTGGATGGATCACCGGCGTCGCGGGATCGAGCGCGGTGCGCATGTCCGTCACGGCGTCAAGCTCTTCATACGTGACCGAGAGATGCTCCGCCGCGTCCTCAGCCGTCGCGCGGCTCGTTGCTACGATGGCCGCGACCGCTTCGCCCTGCCAGCATACGCGATCAATCGCGATAGCACTTTGTGGAGCGGATTTGAGGCCCTTCAAATGCGAGAGCACACCAACCCACGGCGTGATGACGGCAGCAAGTTCCTGACCGGTGACAACGGCAATCACCCCCGGCATTCGCTTGGCCGCAGACGCATCGAGGCTAACGATCTTTGCATGGGCATGAGGCGAGCGCAGGAACACGACGTGTCCCATGCGTGGTAACTCGATATCGCTGACATACAGCCCGCGCCCCTGCATGAGCCGGTCGAGGTTCGGCCGCGGTACGGACTTGCCGATATAGGAATTCGGCCGGTCGAGCACTGAAAGCGTGTCGGGGGTTTCGGGTGTACGTGTCATGGCGCGCGCTCCGCGCGCACACGCGCCGTCGTCTCAATCGCGTCTACGATTGCTTGATATCCAGTGCAGCGGCAATAATTGCCGGAAAGATGCGCACGAATCTGCTCCCGGTCCGGATCCGTCGACTGCTTCAGGAGGTCCTGCGCCGCCATCAGCATTCCCGGTGTGCAAAACCCGCACTGCAGGGCGTTGCGGTTGCGAAACGCTCCCTGCAGGTCGGCGATCTCACCGCTGTCAGATAGTCCCTCGATCGTTTCGACCGATCCTCCCTGCGCCTGTACCGCCAGGAGGAGGCAGGAGCGAATGATCTCGCCATTGACCCGCACCGTGCAGGCGCCGCAGACGCCGTGTTCACACCCGACATGCGTTCCAGTCAGCTTCAAATGCTCGCGCAGGAAATCTGCCAGGTTCAATCGTGGCAGCACATGGGCATCGACGCGCTCGCCATTGACCTCGAGTGAAATGGCCACAGGGGTCATCACGAGGATGCTCCGGATTGCAGGTCTGGACGGGAAAGCAGCGTGGACACGCAACGCGAAAGCAGAACTTTCGCCAAATGCCGCCGCATGGCCGGCGTCGCCTGCTGATCTTCTTGGGGATCGAGTTCCTCGTCCAGCACCGCGGAGGCAGTGGCCAATATTTCAGGTGTGACGGCGACGTTAATGAGTTTCCTGGCGGCCGCAGCGAGTAAGGGCCTATCGCCGACGGCAAAGAAGCCGAGGCGGAGTTCGGCGAACTGCCCACCTGTAATGATCGATTGCGCCGCCAGGCCGACAATGGCGTAGTCGCCATGGCGGCGGGCAAACTCATGAAAGAAGTGCGCGGAACCTTTCCGCGCCAGAGGCAGCTCGATGGCGACCAGCAGCTCCTGCGGCGAAAGCGCTGTCTCATAGATGCCGGTGAAGAACTCTTCGGCAGGGATTCGCCGCTCGCCGCGTGGCCCGCAAACAACAATCGTTGCAGCCAGCGCCACCATGCAAGCCGGCAGTTCGGACGCCGGATCCGCATGCGCAAGGCTGCCGCCGAGTGTACCGCGGTTGCGGATCGCCGGATGCGCGACATGGCAGGTAGCGTCCCTCAAGAGAGGGACATGAGCCGCAATTTCGGGGGATTTCAGGACGTCGACGTGACGCGTCAGCCCTCCAATGGTCAGGGCGTCGCCGCTCACCGCAATGCCCCGCAACTCGGCCAGTTCGCCGATATCGACGATGAGTTCGGGGGAGATCAGCCGCAGATTCATGGCCGGCATCAGACTTTGGCCGCCGGACAATATCTTGGCCTTGTCGCCATGCACGCCCAGCAGTTCCAGCGCATGTGCGATGCTGGTTGGGCGGGCGTAAGCGAAAGCCGAGGCTTTCATTTCGACGTAACCTCCCGGGGCCGGATATCGTTATTTTCCTGGGATTAGACGGCGACAATTTTTAAAGGTCAAGTTTGTTTATCGAATGATTATTTCGATGCCTGAGACATTAGGACTTGTTATCATGTTGCGACCGACGCATTTTTCCCACCAACAAAAAGCCTGCCCCTGGGGAGGAGCAGACCATGAAGCTCGGGTTCTTCACGATGCCGATCCATCCTGTGGACAAGGATTGGCGGCTGTCCCTCAAAGAGGATCGCGAAGCTTTCCTGCTGGCCGACGAACTCGGATACAGCGAGGCCTATGTCGGCGAGCACGTCACCGACAAGGCTGAAAACATTACATCCTGTATTGCCTTCATCGCCTGGCTCGCCGCCGCGACCAAGCAAATCAAGCTGGGTACCGGCACGATCAACATGCCGAATACCCATCCGGCGGCGCTAGCCGCGGCGATCGCGATGCTCGATCACATGCTCGACGGCCGCCTGATCTTCGGCATCAGCCCCGGCGGGTTGCTATCCGACGCCGAAGTCTTCGGCAATCTGGACGCGGACCGCAACGCGATGTTCCTGGAGGCGATCAATCAGGTCCTTGAGATCTGGGCGCGCGAGCCTCCGTATAACCTTCAGGGCAAGTACTGGAACGTGTCGGTGCAAAAGACCCTGATCGAGGATATCGGCCAAGGCTTCATCGCGCGTCCATTGCAGCGGCCGCATCCGCCGATCGTCGTGACCGCCGTGGCGCCGTTCTCAAAGGGCGTGACCGAAGCGGCCGCACGCGGCTGGGACCCGATCTCGGCGAACTTTCTGATGCCGGCGTGGGTAAAAAGCCATTGGCCAAAATATGTCGAGGGCTGCGAGCGTGCCGGCCGCCCCGCTGAGGCGGCCAACTGGCGGGTCGCCAAAAGCGTGTTTGTCGCCAAGGATGCCGCGACGGCGAAAGCCTATGCCACCGATCCGAGCGGACCGTATGTCTACTATTATCGCTCGCTGTTCACCAAATTGAAGCGCGGCGGCCGCATCGAACTGTTCAAGACGCGCCGCGATCAGCCCGACGAGGAAGTGACACTCGAATCGATCTGCGACAAACTGATCATTCACGGCACGCCGGACAGCGTGGCAGACCAGTTGCTGGCGTTTCAGGAGGAGACCGGTGCCTTTGGCACACTGCTCTATGCCGGCAAGGACTGGAAGGATCGCGAGCTTGGACGCCAGTCGATGATCCTGATGGCCGAAAAAGTCATGCCGCGCATCAACGCAAACATATCTTGCAAGGCGTCCGGATAGATCAATTCATTCAGGGAAATCCGCCGTGGCTCTCAGTGATCGCATCCCCTATCAAGCCCTAATCGACCGCCCGAAGCTGACGCTTCCCGGCGGCAAGAAACTCGCAGTATGGGTAATCCTCAATGTCGAGGAATGGCGGATCGAGAACGCAATGCCGCGGACCGTGTTGAGCCCACCGATGGGCCAGCCGTTGTTGCCTGACGTGCCGAACTGGTCGTGGCACGAATACGGAATGCGGGCGGGCTTTTGGCGGCAGTTCAAGGCGTTGACCGACCGCAGGATACCGGTGACGCTGGCGCTGAATGCCAACGTTTGCAACACCTATCCGCGCGTCGCCTCCGCCGCGCTCGAAGCCGGCTTTGAATTTATGGGCCACGGCTTCCTGCAGGGGCCGATGCACAAACTCGATAACCAGGCCGACGCGATCAAGCGCTCTGTCGAGACAATCGCAAAATTCACCGGCAAGGCACCACGATCATGGGAAAGCCCGGGCCTGACCGAGACCGAGGAAACCCTCGATCTCCTGCGCCTCAACGGCATTGAATATTTGGCCGATTGGGTCATCGACGACCTGCCACAGGATATCTCCACCCCCCACGGCACCATGACGACGATACCCTATTCGGTCGAAACCAACGACATCGTCGTTCATGCGTTGCAGCATTTGCCGTCTGAACAGTTCCTGAAGCGTGGCATGGATCAGTTCGATCGGCTCTATCTCGAAGGTGCATCAAACGCGCGGATCATGGCGATCTCGATTCACCCCTATATTACGGGAGTTCCGCATCGCATCAAATATCTGGAAGCGCTGCTGGACTACGTCATCGGCCATGACGGCGTAGCGCTGATGACCGCAAGCGAGATAGGTGACTGGTATCGCGCCGCAATGGTTGGAAAATAAGCGACTCGTCTATCCCACCACCTTGACCGGCGCACGCCGGACATCGAGCGAGCTTTCATTAACCCGCTCGAAGCCGGCGAGGAAGACATCCAGTGCATCGCTGATCACCCGGTCCTTGTCTTCGAGCACCGGGGATTCGTAGATGTATTTGCGGACGCCGTAGTAGAAAATTCCACCGTGAAGCACCCATGCGAGCTCCAGCTCTGTTGCACTCGCCTTGCTTTGTACTGCAAGCCCCACTTCGTGCCGGCATTCCCGGATGATCCGGGTCAGGATCTTGTCCTTGACCATGCCGACATACCAACGGTTGATGTCGAGCCCCTTCAGGCCGGAATAGAGATAGATACGAAGCCATTTTCGCGTGAAGATCGCGTCGGTATAGGTGCGGTAGAATTCCTGCAATCGATCCCGAAGCGGTCGCGATCGATCGGTCAAAAGCTTTTCCCAACAGGTCTCGAGCGGATCGAGATAGACCGTGCGGTAGACCTCCTTGATCAAATCGTCCTTGCTGGGAAAGTAGCGATAGAGCAACGGCTGGGTAACGCCAAGCCGTCGCGCCAGCGCGCGCGTTCCGCCACCAAACCCCTCTTCCGAGAAGAATTCGGTCGCTTTCGCTACAAATTCCCGGCGGCGATCGTCCGGCGATAGACGCCTTTGCTTGGTGCCAACGCGTTTGGGCTGGGCTTTCCTGTCCATCACGATTTACCGCCGTCGCCGGCAACAAATCGGCCAAAACCGCCGCGCG
The DNA here is from genome assembly GCA_050726155.1 of Bradyrhizobium sp. Lineage (GTDB taxonomy): Bacteria > Pseudomonadota > Alphaproteobacteria > Rhizobiales > Xanthobacteraceae > Bradyrhizobium. Next base: position 4,933 of record JBOHIT010000433.1, on the reverse strand, counting down.
CAAACAGCAGCGGCTCCTGTGCGTTGTAGGCATAGGCCTCGACGGCACCGAGAAAGATGATGTGGTCACCACCATAGTATCGATTGGCGGCGCGGCATTGGAAGTTGGCGACGCTGTCGGCAAGCACCGGCGCATTGCCGAGGCCCGGCGTCCAACTTACGCCGGCAAATTTGTCGCCGGAAGATTTGGCAAATTGCGACGCCAGCGCCTGCTGCGACGCGCCGAGAACATTGACGGTGAAATGGCTGGCGTTCTGGAAGATGGTCAAGCCCTGCGAGAACATGCCAAGGCTCCACAACACCAGCGGCGGATTCAACGAGACCGAAGCAAACGAGTTGCAGGTTACGCCATACGGTTTTCCGTCGGCCGCCACCGCCGTCACGATGGTAACGCCCGTCGCAAAAGTGCCCAGCGCATTGCGAAAGTCGCGGGGGTCGATCGCCGAGTTGTCGCTGGCGAATTCGTTAGCCGGGTCGGCTGGATGCTTGGGTGCGTCAGACATCCGCCGAGCCTCAGAGCGTCAGGTTTTCGGACGGCAGACCAAGTGCTACGCGTCCATAGTTGGTTCCCGCCGCATCGAAATTGAATGCGAGGTGCGAATTCACCGCATGGGCATCGCGAAACTGTCGCTGTAATGCGCCTGATGTGAACAGGCTGCGCGCGCCGCTTGCTGCAAACAGCAGCGACACGGCTTCGGTGCATAGGCCTACTGAAAACGCCCCGTCGCGCCGCAGTCGCGTCTTTGCCGCAATATCGGGAACGTCGCCACGCCGGGCATCCGTCATCGCATCGATGCAGTTCGGGCGCATGACCAGCCGGGCAGCATCGATCTTGGCGGATGCTTCCGCGATCTTGATCTGGGTTGTCTGCATGTCGCTGACTTTGGCGCGATTATACGTCGAGGCCCGGTGGCGTGCGAACTCAACATAGTCATTCAAGCAGGCCTGCGCGTTACCCAGGCCTACGCCGGACAATACGTAGGGAAACAGCGAGAACACCGGCAGCGCATAAAGCGGGTTTGGATTAACGACACTCCCCGGTGTTGGCCCGCCGGTAAGATCGCTGACGGCGATCGTCATCTGCTCTGCAATGAAAGCGTCTGTAACCCAGACGTCGTTCGATCCGGTTCCGCACAGACCGGTCGCGTTCCAGGTATCGTTGATCTTGTACTCGCCCTTGTTGAGCAGGAAGATCCGGTATTCGATTCCGTCGGCCTCATCGTCGGATGACACCACGCTGGCGAGCATGTTCCAGTCGCAGGACTCGACGCCCGAGGAAAACGGCCAATGGCCGTTGAGCACATATCCGCCATCGACTTTTCTGGCACGGCCGGCTGGAAAAATGAATGACGAAGCAATCAATGCATTGGCGTCCTTGTCCCAGACCGCGTCCTGCGCCCGCCGGTCAAACATGCCCAGCATCCAATGATGGCTCGCAAGATTGGCAAAATTCCACGCCACGGAAGCATCGGCCTGCCCCAGTGCATCGGCGCAATCGACCAATGCAACATAATCGAGTTCGGCCCCGCCGACCCGCTTGGGCTGCACGATCCGGAACAAGCCTGCATCATGCAAATCGCGCTCGGTTTCCGGTGGCAGACGCCGCAGCGCTTCGGTCTTGGGGGCGCGCTCGCGCAAAATCGGGATCAGCGCTCTGGCGCGCGCGACGATAGCAGCATAGCTATCCGTCCCCGGTCCCGCGAGCGAGCTTGCATCTGGCCTGCGGCCGTCCACTGCCATTGGCGTTTCCTTGCCCGATCCGTCGTTGCGAACTTGAAGCGGTTGAGCCTAACCAGTTTACCGCCTGATCATCAATGATCAAGGAGCGTGGAACATAGCTACTCCGCCATATTGTGCTGCTGCCACCGCAGAAGGTAGGCCTGCAGCCGCCAGATGATCGCCGAAAGCGCAACGCCGACCAGCATCAGCACGATGACGGCGACCATCATGCCCGACGCTTCGGCCCGCGCCTCGGACTCGATGATCAGCCGACCGATGCCGCGTTCGGCGCCAATGAATTCACCGACGATGACGCCGATCAGTGCGAAAGATATCGCCGGCGACAACGAGGCAAACACCCAGGCCATGGTCGAGGGGATCACCACGGTACGGGTGATCTGCCATTCGCTGGCACCCAGCAAACGCGCGGCGTTGATGAAGCCCTCATCGATGGAGCGCGCGCCTTCGAAGGTGTTGAAGAACACCAGGAATACGACCACGATCCAGGATGTCACAATTTTCGATGTGTCCCCGATTCCGAACGCCAGCACGATGATCGGCGCCAGAGCAATACGGGGAATCGAATTCACTGCGGTAATGAAAGGCTGGAAAATGTCGCTGAGGCGGTCAGATCGACCCAATAACAATCCAGCGGCGAAGCCCGACGACACACCCGTTACAAATCCAAAAAACGTATTCTTCAGAGTGACGGCCGTCGCGATCCAGAGATTGTTCTCGTTCCGCACCATGCATTTGGCGAAGTCGCCGTTGAACCAACCGTTAAATACGCCCAGCTTGGATTTGAGACAGCTCAGAACTAAAAAGTGCTCGAATATCTCCGACGGCTTCGACACAAAATAGGGATCGAGCAAATCCGGTACCAACGACGGAAGTATCTTGTGCAGGTCGTAACCCCATTGCCAGATTGAAAGAACCGCAACACAGATCAATATCTGCCAGGCCAGTGTACTCGACCGGTGCCGCGATCCCTTCATGTACCGCGTCCCTTGACGAATTCTTCGCCAAGCGAGTGCCAAATGTGCTGGAACAACTCGGCGTACCGCGGAGTTTCGCGCACTTTTACGGCATCGCGCGGCCGGGCAATATCGACCTCGAACATATCCTTGACCTGGCCGGGCCGCGCCGAGAACAGGATAATGCGGTCGGCTAAGGTCAAGGCTTCACCGAGGTCGTGGGTGACAAATAGAACGGTTTGCTGTTCCCGATCCCAGATCCGTAACAACACTTCATGCATATCGATCTTGGTGTGCGTGTCGAGCGCTCCGAACGGTTCGTCCATCAACAGAACCTGCGGCTCCACGACCAGCGTCCGCATCAGCGCCGCACGCTGGCGCATACCGCCGGAAAGCGCGGAAGGATAGGCTTGCTCAAATCCCCGCAGGCCGGCCTGCGCAACGCAGGCAGCCACGCGTTCTCTTCGTTCGGCTTCCGGGATTCCAGCGAGCTGCAATCCGTATCCAATATTGTCAGCGACATTTCGCCAGGGAAACAGCGTATCGCGCTGGAATACGTAACCGACATCAGGCGTTGCCTTACCTGCAATGACGGGCTTGCCGTCGATAAGAATCTGACCGCCGCTCGGCTTCACCAGCGTTGCGATCATATTGAGAATTGTACTCTTGCCGGAGCCGGATGGCCCCAGCAATGCAACGAATTCGCCGCGTCGTACGGTGAAGGAAACATCGCGCACCGCTTCGATGGCTGTGCCCGCGAGCTGGAACGACTTGCTGAGGCCCCTGACGTCGATACGCTCGACGCCGCTGGTCCGTGTTGGAGGCATCGGCGATGGCGTCGATACGTTCAAGCGGGATATGCCTTTCGCGCCGCTTCAATGAAGGTCGGACTAACCACATCGGCGATCGTGAGCGGCTTGATGCCGGTCATTTCCCGGAACCAGACCTTTTCGCCTCGCGCGAATCCTGGTGTATCGATCGTGGCATCATAGTCGGCCACCTTTTGCAGCGAAGTGATCTCGAGGATATTGGCCGCCCGCGACGTGCTGCCGACATAAGGCTCGATCGCGTCGTAGATCTGATCGGGAGTATGCGTCTTGACCCATTGCGTCGCCCGCCAAATGGCCGTGACGAAGGCCTGTATCTTGGCCGGATCCTTGTCGATCGTCGATTGCAGGGTGAAATGCGACGTCACCGGCACTTTGCCACCGATATACTTGTTCCAGATCGTCTCGTCGGTCCCATCAAACAACAGCGTGCCCCAGCCCTGCTCCTTGGAGTCGTTAAGAAGCGAAAGCGAGCTCACGAGCACGTCGACCTGCTTGGTCTTCAGCGAGCCCATCATGGTATCGACGTTGCCGGTCCCTATCCATGTCACCTTCTGGTCGAGCTCCATCGTCTCCATATAATAGGAGGCCCAGACATGATTGGTGCCGCCCAGCGAAGACACCGAAACGATCGGCTTTCGGCCGTCCGGACGCTTCCAGGCCGCCAGCGCTTCGAGCGTATTGATACCCTGATCGAACAGATCTTTTCGAATAATGAACATCACCGAACTGGAGCGGGTATCGACCGGCATCAGCACGCGCCCGGCCCGGCCGCGATTGCTGAGCTGCATCGGGTGGGTAATATCCCCGATCCCGATGTCTCCTTGCGACGAAGCGATGATTTCGCGCGTCTTGACGCCGCTACCACCCTGAACGAGTTTGCAATCGAGGCCAGCCTCCTTGAAATATCCTATACGGTCCGCAATGAATTGCGTTTGATAGACGGGCACCGCAACCGGATAGACGGCGCGTCCGGCCTTGTCTTCAGCCTGCGCCCTCCCCGTGGCCAGGGCGGCGGCGCCGCCCGCAACGATTGTCAGCGCTGAACGCCGTGAAACGTATGCCATTACACGTGCTCCCTCTCCTTGCCGGCGACCTTCTCCAGGGCACGCAGCACCGCATCGCCCATCTCTACCGTCGACAGCCTGACTGCGCCCGGTTCAGCGATGTCAGCCGTTCGCGCACCCGCTGCGAGAGCGGCATCCACGGCTTTCTCAAGCAGCACCGCATCCTCCGGCCGGTTCAGCGTCATACGCAACATCATCGCAACGCTCAGGATCGATCCAAGTGGATTGGCGATACCCTTGCCCGCAATGTCAGGCGCGCTGCCGTGAACGGGTTCGTACAACGCCTTGCGACGGCCGAATTTGTCGACCGGCCCCAGCGAAGCCGACGGCAGCATGCCGAGTGAACC
>JBOHIT010000432.1:0-11471 GCA_050726155.1 Bradyrhizobium sp. | reverse complement strand
TAGATGCCGCCATTGGTGATGGTGAAGGTGCCGCCCTGCATCTCGTCGATCTTGAGCTGGCCGTCGCGGGCGCGGCGTCCGAAATCGGCGATGCTCTTTTCGATGTCGGAGATCGACTTGTGGTCGCAGTCGCGCACCACGGGGACGACGAGTCCCTTGTCGGTGCCGACGGCGACGCCGACATGGTAATAGTTCTTGTAGATCAGGTCGGTGCCGTCGATCTCCGCGTTGACGGCGGGAATATCCTTCAGCGCCTGCACGCAGGCCTTGGTGAAGAAGCCCATAAATCCCAACTTGGTGCCGTGCTTCTTCTCGAACACGTCCTTGTACTGCGCGCGCATCGCCATGATGTGGCTCATGTCGACCTCGTTGAAGGTCGTGAGCATCGCGGCGGTGTTCTGCACGTCCTTGAGGCGGCGCGCGATGGTCTGGCGCAGCCGCGTCATCTTCACGCGCTCTTCGCGGGCGGCATCGTCGGCGGGCGAGGGGCTGCGGACCTGCACGGCGGCAGCAGGCTGATTGACCGGGGTCGGCGCTGATGCGGCCTTCTCGATCGCGGCCAGCATGTCACCCTTGGTAACGCGGCCATCCTTGCCGGAGCCGGGCACGGTGGCGGCATCGATGCCGCTTTCGGTGGATAGCTTGCGCACCGACGGCGCCAGCGTCGCGTCCGAGGCCGCAGCCTTCGGAGCCGGCGCGGGTGCGGCGGCAGCAGTCGGTGCGGCCGGGGCAGCGGCCTTGGCGGGTGCAGCGGCCGGCTTGGCGCCTGCTGCGCCATCATTGATCTGGCCGAGCAGCGCGCCGACGGCGACGGTCTCGCCGTCCTTGGCCGCGATCTCACCGAGCACGCCCGCGGAGGGCGCCGGGACCTCGATCGTGACCTTGTCGGTCTCGAGCTCAACCAGGGGCTCGTCCACCGCCACGGCATCGCCGGCCTTCTTGAACCAGCGGCCGATGGTGGCCTCGGTCACGGACTCGCCGAGCGTCGGAACGCGAATTTCAGTCATGGTGTGTTTCCTCAATACCCGTAAGCAGTCATCAGTTCGAAATTGTCATCGCCCGCCTTGTGCGCAATTGCGCATTGGAGCGGGCGATCCAGTACGCCGGGACGGTCGTGATCGAACTCTGACGGCACCGGGTACTGGATGCCCCGCTTTCGCGGGGCATGACGGATTGCTAGTTCAGCGCGTCATCCAGCAGCGCCTTGAGCTGCGCCAGATGTTTCGACATCAAACCGGTGGCGGTTGCCGCCGACGCAGCACGGCCGGCGTAACGCGGACGCTTGTTCGGGGCGTTGATCTGGTTCAGCACCCATTCGAGATAGGGCTCGATGAAGTGCCATGCGCCCATGTTGCGCGGTTCTTCCTGGCACCAGACCACTTCCGCACTCTTGAAGCGGGTGAGTTCGTGCACCAGCGCCTTCAGCGGCACCGGATAAAGCTGCTCGACGCGCATCAAGTAAATGTCGTCGACGCCACGCTTCTCGCGCTCCTCGTAGAGATCGTAATAGACCTTGCCCGAGCACAGCACGACGCGGCGGATCTTGTCATCGCTCACCAGCTTGATCTGCTCGTCCGGCAGCATCTGGGCGTCATCGTAGAGGATGCGATGGAACGTGGCGGTTGCACCCAGCTCATCCAGCCTGGAGACGGCGCGCTTGTGCCGAAGCAGCGACTTCGGCGTCATCAGGATCAGCGGCTTGCGGATTTCACGATGCAGCTGACGCCGCAGCACGTGGAAATAATTCGCCGGCGTCGTGGGATACACCACCTGCATGTTGTCTTCGGCGCACATCTGCAGAAAGCGCTCGAGCCGCGCCGAGGAATGCTCCGGTCCCTGCCCTTCATAGCCGTGCGGCAACAGGCAGACGAGACCGGACATGCGCAGCCATTTGCGCTCGCCGGATGAAATGAACTGGTCGAACAGCACCTGCGCGCCGTTGGCGAAGTCGCCGAACTGGGCTTCCCACATCGCCAGGGCATTCGGCTCGGCCAGCGAATAGCCGTACTCGAAGCCAAGTACCGCCTCTTCCGAGAGCAGCGAGTTGATGACTTCGTAATGGCCCTGGTCGGGGCCGAGATGGTTGAACGGCGTGTAGCGGCTCTCGTCTTCCTGATCGATCAGCACCGAATGGCGCTGCGAAAACGTGCCGCGCTCGCTGTCCTGGCCGGACAGGCGGACGTGGCGGCCTTCCTGCATCAGCGTACAGAACGCCAGCGCCTCGCCGGTTGCCCAGTCGATGCCGACGCCGTTGTCGATCGCCTTGGCGCGATTTTCGAGGTAGCGCTGGACCGTGCGGTGAACGCGGAAGCCATCGGGCACCTTGGTAATCTTGCGGCCGATATCCTTCAGGATCGCGATATCGACGCCGGTCACGCCGCGGCGCGGGTCTTCTTCCGCATCGGCCGACTTGAAGCCGGCCCATTTGCCGTCGAGCCAGTCGGCCTTGTTGGGCTTGTAACCGGAGCCTGCCTCGAGCTCGGCATCGAGCCGCGCGCGCCAGTCGGCCTTGGCCTTTTCGACCTCGCCCTCGGTCAACACGCCGTCGGCGATCAGCCGCTTGGAATAAATCTCGACCGTGCCGGGATGCGTTGCGATCTTCTTGTACATCACCGGCTGGGTGAACATCGGCTCGTCGCCTTCGTTGTGGCCATGCCTGCGGTAGCAGAACATGTCGATCACGACGGGCTTGTGGAATTTCTGCCGGAACTCGATCGCGACCTTGGCCGCGAACACCACAGCCTCCGGATCGTCGCCATTCACGTGGAAGATCGGCGCGTCGATCATCTTCGCCACGTCCGACGGATAGGGCGAGGAACGCGAGTAACGCGGATAGGTGGTGAAGCCGATCTGGTTGTTGACGATGAAATGCAGCGAACCGCCGGTGCGGTAGCCCTTCAGGTCAGACAGCGCGAAACATTCCGCCACCACGCCCTGGCCGGCGAAAGCCGCGTCGCCATGCATCAGCATCGGCAGCACGGAGATGCGCATGTCCGGCGGATCGCCATGCTGGTCCTGCTTGGCGCGCACTTTGCCGAGCACGACGGGATCGACGATCTCCAGATGCGACGGGTTGGCGGTCAGCGACAGATGGATCCTGTTGTTGTCGAACTCGCGGTCCGACGAGGCGCCAAGATGGTATTTGACGTCGCCGGAGCCTTCGACGGCGTCGGGGTTGGCCGAGCCGCCCTTGAATTCGTGAAACAGCGCGCGATGCGGCTTGCCCATCACCTGGGTCAGCACGTTGAGGCGGCCGCGATGCGGCATGCCGACGACGATTTCCTTCACGCCGAGATTGCCGCCGCGCTTGATGATCTGCTCCAGCGCCGGGATCAGCGCCTCAGCGCCGTCGAGGCCGAAGCGCTTGGTGCCGGTGAACTTGATGTCGCAGAACTTCTCAAAGCCTTCGGCCTCGATCAGCTTGTTGAGGATGGCGCGGCGGCCCTCGCGGGTGAAGCTGATTTCCTTGTCCGGACCTTCGATGCGCTCCTGGATCCAGGCTTTCTGCGCCGCGTTGGTGATGTGCATGAACTCGACGCCGAGCGTCTGGCAGTAGGTGCGTTCACAGAGAGCTACGATTTCCTTGAGCGTGCCGTATTCAAGGCCGAGCACGTGGTCGAGGAAGATCTTGCGGTCGAAATCGGCTTCGACAAAACCATAGGAACGCGGATCGAGCTCCTCGCGGTCGCGCGGGGCCTCGATGCCGAGCGGATCGAGCTTGGCGTGGAAATGGCCCCGCATGCGATAGGCGCGGATCAGCATCAAGGCGCGAACCGAATCGCGCGTCGCCTGGTGGATGTCGGCCGCTGAAACTTCGGCGCCCTTGGCAAAGGCCTTGGTCTCGGCCTTGGCGGCGATCTTGGCGCCGACAGCCTTTTCGACCTGCGCCCAATTGCCGTCCAGCGCCGATGTGAGGTCGTCACGCGGCGTCAACGGCCAGTTGTCGCGGCCCCAGGAGGCGCCCTCGGCGTTCTTCTGGACGTCGGCCGGGGTGTCCTTCAGGCTCTTGAAAAACTCCTGCCAGTCGGGGTCGACCGAGCTGGGGTCCTGCTCATAGCGGGCGTAGAGGTCGTCGATGTAGGTGGCGTTGGTGCCCTGCAAAAACGAAGAGAGAGCAAATGCGGCATTCGCGTCCTGGCGAGACATGGTGGCGTCCTGGTAATTTTGGCTTCGCGCATGGAAAACGGCGCTTTGGCCGGTCCGAAAGGCCCGGACCAGCGTGGTAAAGCACCTTTACCCTATTTAGCGCGAGATTTCCCGCCCAAAAGAACCAAGGATTGAATTAAGACTTCAATTTTTCGGCAAGGGTCTTTCCGAGCCTTGCCGGCGACGGAGAGACTGTAATTCCGGCCGATTCCATCGCTGCGGTCTTGGAACCGGCGTCGCCCTTACCGCCGGAGATGATCGCGCCGGCATGGCCCATGCGGCGGCCGGGAGGGGCGGTAACGCCGGCGAGGAAGCCGAGCATCTGCGTCATGCGGCCCCGCGCGGCTACGTCCATGATGACCTGGGCCGCGTCTTCCTCGGCCGCACCGCCGATTTCGCCGATCATGATGATCGAGGTGGTCTTGGGATCGGCCAGGAACATCTCCAGCACGTCGATGAATTCGGTACCCTTGACCGGGTCGCCGCCGATGCCGACCGCCGTGGTCTGGCCGAGGCCTTCCTGGGTGGTCTGGAACACGGCTTCATAGGTCAGCGTGCCCGAGCGCGACACGATGCCGACATTGCCGGGCTTGAAGATGTTGGCCGGCATGATGCCGATCTTGCATTCGCCGGCGGTCATGACGCCCGGGCAGTTCGGCCCGATCAGGCGCGATTTCGATCCGGACAGCGAACGCTTGACGCGAACCATGTCGAGCACCGGAATGCCTTCGGTGATGCAGACGATCAGCGGGATTTCGGCCGCGATCGCCTCGCAGATCGCGTCCGCCGCACCCGGCGGCGGCACGTAGATCACCGACGCATCGGCCCCGGTCTTCTCGCGCGCTTCCGCGACGGTGTCGAACACCGGCAGGCCGAGATGCGTGGCGCCGCCTTTGCCCGGCGAAGTGCCGCCGACCATCTTGGTGCCGTAAGCGATCGCGGCTTCCGAATGGAACGTGCCGTTCTTGCCGGTAAAACCCTGGCAGATGACTTTGGTGTTTTTATCGATCAGAACGGACATGGTGGATGCTACTTCCCTGGATGATCGGAAACGGGGTCAGAAACGGGGTCAGTGGATTCGCCGATACGTGCCGGTGAGCACGTCGGCCCACCCTTCCGCATCAGGCGAGAACTGGATCTTCATGGTGTAGTTGTTGTCGTCGACGACGTCATAGACATGGCGCGCGTTGCCGCGCAGCGAGCCGCGCACCAGGATCAGCGTCTTGCCGGTCCAGCCGCCGGAGGCCGGGGCCGGTGAGTAGTAGCCGAGCGAATCGTGCCAGAACAATTTGTAGTGCCGGTCCTCGCGATCGTAGGTGAACACGCCGTGGGTCGCGAACGTTTCCTTGCCGTCGCGCATCTGGACGGAGTCCTGGATCAGATAGAAACCGTTGAGATCGATGCGCGCCTTGATCAGCGCGGTGGCCGGGCCGCCCGCGTTCCAGCGCGAGGGATAGACCATCTCTTCGCCGCTCCACTCGCCGGCAAACACGGCGAGCTTGCGGTGTTCCTCCAATGCTGATGGTGCGGTGAGACGGTCAGCCATCGCTAGCCTCCCTTGACGGCTTTCACGATTTTCTGCGCGGCATCGTCGAGATTATCGGCGGGCAGCACGTTGAGGCCGGATTCCCTGATGATCTTCTTGCCGGCGTCGACATTGGTGCCTTCGAGGCGAACCACCAGCGGCACTTTCAGGCCGACTTCCTTGACGGCGGCGACCACGCCTTCGGCGATGATGTCGCATTTCATGATGCCGCCGAAGATGTTGACCAGGATGCCCTTCACGGCCGGGTCGGCGGTGATGATCTTGAAGGCGGCCGCGACCTTTTCCTTGCTGGCGCCGCCGCCGACGTCGAGGAAGTTGGCGGGCTCCATGCCGTAGAGCTTGATGATGTCCATGGTCGCCATCGCCAAACCGGCGCCGTTGACCATGCAGCCGATGGTGCCGTCGAGCGTGACGTAATTCAGGTCGTATTTCGACGCCTCGATTTCCTTGGCGTCTTCTTCGGTCTCGTCGCGCAGTGCGGCGACTTCCGGATGGCGGTACATCGCGTTGTCGTCGAATGCTACCTTGGCGTCGAGCACGCGCAGATCGCCCTGCTTGGTAACGACCAGCGGATTGATCTCCAGCATCGCCATGTCCTTGGCGGTGAAGGCGGTATAGAGCTGCGCGACCAGCTTTTCGGCCTGCTTGGCGAGATCGCCGGAGAGCTTCAGCGCCTTCGCCACGGTGCGGCCGTGATGGCCCATGATGCCGGTGGCCGGATCGACCGAGAAGGTGATGATCTTCTCGGGCGTGTTGTGCGCGACGTCCTCGATGTTGACGCCGCCTTCGGTCGAGACCACGAACGACACTTCGCTGGTTTCGCGATCGACCAGGATCGAGAGGTAGAACTCCTTGTCGATATCGGAGCCTTCCTCGATGTAGAGGCGGTTGACCTGCTTGCCGTGCGCGCCGGTCTGGATCGTGACCAGGGTGGCGCCCAGCATCTGCTTGGCGAATTCGTTGACCTCGGCGACCGACTTGGCGATGCGCACGCCGCCCTTGTCGCCGGCGGAGGCTTCCTTGAACTTGCCCTTGCCGCGGCCGCCGGCATGGATCTGGCTCTTGACCACCCAGATCGGGCCGGGAAGCGCCTTGGCGGCGGCCTCCGAATCCGAGGCCTTCAGCACCGGCACGCCGCGCGAAATCGGCACCCCGAATTCATGCAGCAACGCCTTGGCCTGGTATTCATGGATATTCATCTGGACGCTCCCCAAACCTTCATTCGGCAAGTTCTACAGCCCGCCGGCACTTGGTAGTTGGTATACCATATACCAACAAAACTGCAAATCTGCCTCGAATCCAGCGAATAGCCGAATTCGATCAACGACCTAGCAGATCCGGCGCGATTTTCTTGCAGGCGTCGACCAGGCCCTGAACGGCGCCGACCGACTTGTCGAAAGCTTCGCGATCCTTGCCGGCCAGTTCGATCTCGACAATGCGCTCGACACCCTTCGAGCCGATGACAACGGGCACGCCGACATACATGTCCTTCACGCCATATTCGCCGTTGAGATAGGCCGCACAGGGCAGCACGCGCTTCTTGTCCTTGAGGTAGCTCTCGGCCATCGCGATCGCCGACGCCGCCGGGGCGTAGAAGGCCGAACCGGTCTTCAGCAGGTTGACGATCTCGGCGCCGCCGTTGCGGGTGCGATCGACGATCTCGTCGATCCGCGCCTGCGACGTCCAGCCCATCTTGACGAGATCGGGCAGCGGAATGCCGGCCACGGTGGAATAGCGCGTCAGCGGCACCATGGTGTCGCCATGGCCGCCGAGCACGAAAGCGGTGACGTCTTCGACCGAGACGTTGAATTCATCGGCGAGGAAATAACGGAACCGCGAGGAGTCCAGCACGCCGGCCATGCCGACGACCTTCTTGTGCGGCATGCCCGAGGCCTTCTGCAGCGCCCATACCATCGCGTCCAGCGGGTTGGTGATGCAGATGACGAAGGCGTCGGGGGCGTACTTCTTGATGCCGGCGCCGACCTGCTCCATGACCTTGAGATTGATGCTGAGGAGGTCATCGCGGCTCATGCCGGGCTTGCGCGGCACGCCGGCGGTGACGATGCAGACCTTGGCATTGTCGAGCGCCTCGTAGGAATTGGCGCCGGTCAAATGCGAGTCGAAACCGTCGACCGGCGAGGACTGCGCAATGTCGAGCGCCTTGCCCTGCGGCACACCCTCGGCGATGTCGAACATGACGACGTCGCCGAGCTCCTTCAGGCCAATGAGGTGAGCCAGCGTTCCGCCGATCTGACCGGAGCCAATCAAAGCAATCTTGTCGCGTGCCATGGGAAACTTGTCCTTCTGAGGCGTAGAGGAGGATGAAAAGTGAACTGGAAGGCTGGTTATCCCTTTCGAATGATAGGTTCAAGTCGCGGCGTGCCCAATTGTAGGACTCCCGCCGGACTTGCCTCGATTTCGATCAGCAGTTTTGTCATTCCGGGGCATTGCACAGCGACGAACCCGGAATCTCGCGCCACAGCTTCTGGATTCCGGGCTCGCGCTACGCGCGCCCCGGAATGACAGGGAATTACGTCTCCACCAGGCCGGTGCTGGAGCCGCTTGCGGCTGAATCCTTCCGCCCGTGCGGGAGCGCCAGATAGGATTCCGAGCTCATTTCGATCAGCCGCGACGAGGTCCGCTTGAACTCGTTCGCCTCATTGCCTTCGGTCGCCAGGTACAGCGACAGCGGATCGGCAGCCGCTGAAGCCATCAGCTTCACGGCATTGTCATAGAGCGTATCGATCAGCGAGATGAAGCGCTTGGCGGCATTGCGTTCGGCATAGTCCATGACCGGGACGTGGTCGACGAGGATGGTGTGATAGTCGTGCGCCAGCCGCAGATAATCGGATGCGGCGAGTGGCTGCTCGCACAAATCGGCGAACGTAAAGCGGGCGACGCCGTGCGACGAACAGGGCACACGCAGGACGCGGCCCTTGATCGCAATATCGCGCGCCTTGCACGGTGCGTTGCCGGTCATCTTGCGCCAGGCGTGATCGAGCGCGGCATCGGCGGCGTCATCCGCCGGCACCAGCCACATCTTCACGCCGGCGAGTTTCTCCAGCCGGAAATCCGTGCGCGCATCGAGCCGCAGCACGTCCATGTGATCGGATATCTGCGCGATGAAAGGCAAAAACAGCGCGCGGTTCAGGCCGCCCTTGTAGAGGTCGTCGGGCGCCACGTTCGAGGTCGCCACCACGACGGTGCCAAGCTCGAACAATTTCGTGAACAGCCGTCCCAGGATCATGGCATCGGCGATGTCGGTGACGTGGAACTCGTCGAAGCACAACAGCCAGGCCTGATCGAAGATCGCATTCGCGGTCAGCGCGATCACATCGCCATCGGCGATCTCGCCACGCGCGATGTCCTGCCGGTAGCCGTAGATCCGCTCATGCACCTCGGCCATGAATTCGTGGAAATGCGCGCGGCGCTTGTGCTCGATGGCGCATTGGTGAAAAAACAGGTCCATCAGCATGGTCTTGCCGCGGCCGACCTCGCCGTGGACGTAGAGCCCGCGCGGCGGCGGCTCGGCCTTGTCGGCAAACAGCCGGCCGAGCAGGCTTTGCTTGCGCAGCGGCTTGTAGCTCAACAGCCGGTCTTCCAGCGCCGCAAAGGCGTCCGCAGCGCCGGCCTGCGCCGGATCGGCCTCGATCGCACCGGAGGAGACCAGGGCCTGGTAATGGGCGCGGAACGAGGCGGATGGGTTGGTCGACAGCATGGCCCACCTTACGGCCCCAGGCGTGCGAAAATTGCAAGCCGAGAATTGGTGGTGGGGGTATGCGCTGCCGGTGCCTCACGCACTCAACGCGTAGGAATCCTCGACCACATAGGGGCCGCCGCCGGTCGAGGCTCGCGACGAGAACAGCACGAAGCGCGACGCCATGAAGGTGCGGCTCGGAAAATAGCCGCGCACCGACAGATAGTCGGCGACATCCTGGCTCGAAGCGTCGTGCAGCCGGGCCAGCGTCACATGGGGAGTGAATTTGCGCCCCTCGGGATCGAGTCCCATCCGCTGCATCATCCGCTCGAGCTCGGCCTGCAATTCGATCAGCGGCCGGCTCGGCTCGACGGCGGCGACCACCGCCCGCGGCTTGCGCCCCCCGAAGCTTTGCAGGCCCTTGACCTTGACCTCGAACGGTTTGCGGTTGACCCGAAACAGCATCGAGGCGATTTCATTCGCCGACATACCGTCGATGTCGCCGATGAAACGCAAGGTGACGTGATAATTTTCGGGATCGATCCAGCGGGCGCCCGGGAGGCCGCCCCGCAAATTGGAAAGCGTCTGGCCAATCTCGGCCGGGATTTCCAGTCCAGCAAACAACCGCGGCATCGCTCGACTCCCGATGCTGAAACCCGATGACGAATCACCGATCATCAATTCCTACCTGACTTATGTGACTCTGCGAAGCAGCCGCCACCGGCAGACCGGAAAGCTACGGGGGAAAATTATCGGGTAAGGTTATTCACTGCTCTATTTTCAGCTGCGCTGCGCAGATAACGCACCGAGAAATGCCTCCACACTGGGCAGGATGTTTTTGACGATGACGTCGACCCCATCGGCGGTCGGATGCAGTCCGTCCGGCTGGTTGAGTTTGGCCTCGGCGGCGACGCCTTCGAGGAAGAACGGATACAGCGGCACGCCGAAGGATTTCGACAGCTCCGGATAGATCGCGTTGAATCGATCCGCGTATTCGCTGCCGTAATTCGGCGGCGCCAGCATCCCGCAAAGCAGAACGGCGATCTTGCGGGCTTTCAGCCGTGTCAGGATATCGGTCAGCGCGGCGCGGGTGACGTCGGGGTTGGTCCCGCGCAAGGCATCGTTGGCGCCGAGTTCGAGGATCACAGCGTCGGTTCCCTCCGGGATCGACCAGTCGAGCCGGTCGCGGCCGCCGGAGGTGGTGTCGCCGGATACCCCGGCGTTGATCATCTCGACCCTTATCCCTTTGGCTTCCAACGACTTTTGCAAGCGGGCCGGGAACGCCGATGACGCCGACAGGCCAAGCCCGGCACTTAAGGAATCACCGAGAACGACCATCTTGACCGGCTTTGCCGGGCTGGCTGCCGGAGCCTGCGCGAAAACCGTCTGTGTCGTCATCAAGGCCATAATCAACACGAGTATGTGCGCGAACATACCCATCCGGCCCTCGACCCCGGCGGCGGAATTGCCATATGACCGATCCATGGACAGTCTCATCGAACCCTCTTCATTGACCGGCATCGAGCCGGACACGATTTCAATTTCCAACGTCAATCTCTCGCTCGGCACGGGCGCGGCGCGCGTTCATATCCTCAAAGATATCAGCCTTCGTGTGGCACCGGGCGAAGCGATCGGCCTGATCGGACCGTCAGGCTCGGGGACGTCGACCTTGCTGATGGTGATGGCGGGGCTGGAACGGCCTGACAGCGGAGAGGTGGTGGTGTCGGGCACGCCGTTCAATGCCCTCGACGAGGACGCCCTCGCCCGCTTCCGCGGCCGCCAGGTCGGCATCGTGTTCCAGTCGTTCCATCTGATCCCGACCATGACCGCGCTGGAAAACGTCGCGGTGCCGCTGGAGCTCGCCGGCAATCCCGATGCGGCCAAACGCGCTGCGCAGGAGCTGACCTCGGTCGGTCTCGGCGATCGCCTGCATCATTATCCGACCCAACTCTCCGGCGGCGAACAGCAGCGCGTCGCACTCGCCCGCGCGCTGGCACCGGATCCTGCTATCCTGGTGGCGGACGAGCCGACCGGCAATCTCGACGAGGCGACCGGCAAGCAGATCGTCGACCTGCTCTTCAC
>JBOHIT010000431.1:0-8175 GCA_050726155.1 Bradyrhizobium sp. | reverse complement strand
TCCCCTGTTGAACCACGAAGACAGCAAATGCACCACGTCGCGGTCGAGTGCTGCCAGATCCTTGTTGCCCTTCATCAGCGCAAGCAGGTCGGCGCGCATCGCCACCAGGTCGCTGGTGCCGCCCGGTGCACGGTTGAGCCGGCGGACCAGTTCCTGCCGCCGCGGCTCGGAGGCAAAATGCAGAAAGCTGGCGTCGGCGTCGCTCGGCTGTGCGCGCCAGCTTTCGATCGCGCGCGAAAGCCGTTCGCGGTCCGGTCCGTAGTCGCGGGCCAGCGCCGCGAAGAACGACGCCCGGCCGGTGGGGTCGAGATCACGGTAGCGATCGAGCACTTCGCGCGCCATCGCGGTGCCTGACGCCTCGCCGCGGCCGGATAGCAGTGCCTCGCACAGTTCGAGCAGTTCGGAGGCATCTTCCTTTGCATCCGACGATCCGCCGCGCCGAAGCAGCGTGCGGCCGCGTTCGGAAATTGTCGAAAGCAGGTCGGAGAAGAAGGCGTTGGCCATGGATCAAGTCGATTCCGAGGGTGATGCCGAACCTTATACGGGATTTAAGGACCAGCTGATCTTATTCAAGCGCATGGATTGTACGGAAATATGTCATGCCTCGACGACGGTATAATTCATGCCCTGTCCGCGAACTCCGTCGGCGTCTTGCCGGTAACCTGCCGGAAGGCATGGGAAAACGCCGGTACGCTGGCATAGCCGAGGTCGGACGCCAGCTGCTTGACCGAAACGTTGGCATCGGTGGACATTTTTTCGATTGCCGCGGCGACGCGGGCGCGCTGGCACCAGCTCTTGAAGCTCAATTGCGTCTCGGCCGAGAACAGCCGCGACAGCGTCCGCGCCGAGGTGCCGACTTCGCGCGCCAGCATCTCGATCTCATGGTCGCCGGTCGGATCCGACAGCACGATGTCGGCGGCGCGCCGGCAGCGCGGCTCGTGCGGCAGCGGGATGAAGGTCGCGGAGTCCTCGGCCTGATGCAGTTCCAGCATCGCGAGTTTGACCAATAGGGCCGTGCGCTCGGCCGTGGTGTGGTCGTCGAACAGCGCGAGGATCGCCTGGTGCAGCAGCGGCGACACCCGCACCACGAATTCCGCCGTGAGACTATTGCTGCGCTCCTCGCGCGCCAGCCAGTCGAGGTCGAAATAAAGCGTGCGCATTTCGATATCGGCGAGCACGTCGATCGCATGCGGCAGCCGCGCCGGCACCCAGACTGCGCGGTCCGGCGGCACCAGCCAGCGGCCCTTCGGCGTGGTGACCTGCATGGTGCCCCGGGCGGCGTAAACCAGCTGCGCCTCCCGGTGCATATGGGTGTGGAGCCGGACGCCCTTTTCGTAGCTGTTCGCGATCATGTGGATGCCGTCGCCGGTCGAGGTCAGGCGTCCGATAATGGCGGCTATTGGCTTTTCGGCGATATTCATTGGCGACATCCCGTCAGGACAACCCCGTATAACCTATTTTGGAACGTCGCGGGATTCGGCCCGTCAAGAAACGACCAGGATCAGACCATGAACAGCCCCAGCCGGGTGATCGGCTTCGTCAACGCCGCCCATTTCATCGACCATTACGCGATGCTGATCTTCGCCGCCGCCGTCATCATCATGGGCCCGGCGTTCGGCATGGCCTATTCGGAGCTGTTGCCTTACGCCACCCCGGGCTTCGTCGCCTTCGGCGCCGGGTCGCTGATCACGGGCTGGCTCGGCGACCGCTGGAGCCGCCGCCACATGATGGTGATCTTCTTTGCCGGCATCGGCGCCTCGATGATCGCGGTCGGATTCGTGCGGACCCCGCTGGAGCTCGGCGTGGTGCTGCTGTCGATCGGCCTGTTCGCCTCGATCTATCACCCCGTCGGTACCGCCATGATCGTGTCCTATGCCGACAAGCTCGGCCGCGAGATGGGAATGAACGGCGTCTGGGGCAATCTCGGCGTGGCGTCGTCGGCGCTGGTCACCGGCGTGATCGGGCAATATCTCGGCTGGCGCTGGGCCTTCATCGTGCCTGGTATCGTCACCATCGGAATCGGCATCGCGTTCGCGCAGTTGGTCGTTCACGAGGACCGTTCCGGCTTCAAGCAGGCGGCGGCGCAGGCGCGTATCGCCAAGCAGGATATGTGGCGGGTGTTGCTGGCGCTGCTGATTGTCGTGATCGCGATATCGACCACCTTCAACGCCGTCACCGTGGCGCTGCCAAAGCTTTTCGCGGAGCGGCTCGCTGATGTGACCAGTAGCCCGGCGCTGCTCGGCGTGATCGCTGCCGGCGTCTATGTGTTCGGCGCGATGACGCAATACACCATCGGCAAGCTGATCGATCATTACTCGCTGAAGACGGTGATGCTGCCGCTGTCGTTCCTGCTGGCGCCGTTCCTGTATTTCGCGGCGACGCTGTCGAACCTGCCGCTGATCATCGCCTCGATCGGCATCGTGATGGGCGCGTTCGGCCAGGTCACCGTCAACGACGCCATGGTCGGCAAATACACCACCGATGAATGGCGCAGCAGGGCCTACTCGGTGCGTTACTTCATCGGCTTCACCGCCGCGGGCGCCTCCGTGGGCCTGGTGGCGTGGCTGTACGAGCAGGGCGGCTTTGTCACGATGCTGCAGACCTTCGGTGCGCTGTGCCTGCTGGTGATCGTGGCCGCCATCATCCTGCCGCAGGAGATCAAGGTGCCGGCGGCACAGACCGCGCCGTAACGCAAAGCGTTTTCGAGCGAAAACCTGCCCCGGACTTGATCCGGGGTTGATACCGGTTCGCGTTGAGAAAACGCGTCAAAAAAACTGCTATTCGATCTTCGGCAGCACCGCGCGCAGATGGTGGTTCGATATCTGCATCAGGCCATTAAAGGGGTGGCTGAGGTCGACGATCAGAAACAGCGCGCTCGACACCGAGACCGCGAACACGAGAACGGCCGCGATCACCAGCCTGTTCGGCTCGGCGAACAGGCTGAAGCTTGCAAAGATCACCGCCAGCCAGAATGTCAGAACGATGAAGAACGGCACCGGTATTGCGTTGTCGCTCTGCGTGAAGACCAGCAGACGCGTCCGGCCCATATCGGTGGTAATATCGATGATGCGCGATTTCAGCGAGGTCTGCTCGGCGTTGGCCGGTTTCAGGTCCTCGACGGCATTGTAGAATCGCTCGGCGGTGCCGCTGACCGCGAACGCCGGTCCGCCGCCTCCGTCGATGCTCTCCCGCCAGATCCGGGCGATTGCCGATGGTATGATTTCACGCAACAGGGTCCGCGCGGCCTTTGCGTCCGGTCCATATTTAGCGAGCATCTGATCGAGCAGTACGGCGTTGGTGCCAAGTTGCCTGATGTTGGTGTTCTGGGCGTCGTAGGTGTTCTTGGCCGATGCAATCATCAGGCCGATCACCAGTGCGGCAAGCGTTGCGAGAAACCCGGCGCCGAGGCGGATGGCTTCCCTCGAGCCGCCTTCGAGCAGGTTGGCCGATAGCGACTTCTTCAGGATCATCCCGATCGCGGCCCCGATCAGGACCGATACGAACGAAGCCAGAAACGCGATCGTCGAACTCATGGCATCATCACCCTGCACCCATCATTTTTTGGTCGCCGGGCAGGGTTATTTCATTTCCAGCACTTCTCCAAGCCTTCGCCAATCCGCCGATGCGGCGTGCCCGACGGATCGCTGTACGCACGAACATCCCTGCGCTAAAAGCTGATCTCCAGAACTGACCGGGCAAAGACCCGGCGTGGAGGAAACCGATGTCCCATCAATTGCCGCGAATTGCCGGCCTCGTCCTTGGAGCCATGATGATTGCCATGCCGGCGAATGCCGATGCCCTGAAAGATGAAATCGCGCCGACCGGCAAGCTGCGGGTGGCGATTGCGATCAGCCCGGCGGGCGGCGCGTTCTGGTCAACCAAGACGGAATCCGGCGGTTACGCCGGCGTGCCGGTCGACCTAGGAAAGGCGATGGCGGCGCAACTCGGCGTTCCCGTCGAATATGTCGCGCACAACAATTCCGGCCAGATCGTCGATGCCACGGCGAAGGGCACCTGGGACGTCACCTTCCTGCCAAAGGATCCGGAGCGCGAGGGCAAGATGTCGTTTGGGCCGATTTACGAGGTTGCGGATGCCACCTACATCGTCAAGTCAGGCTCGACGGCGACCAATTTCGCGACGCTCGATCAGCCCGGAATCAAGATCGCCGCCGTCAACAACACCACCACCATGCGCGGCGCGATCGCGCACCTGAAGAACGCCAAGGTCACCGGCTATCAGACCTATGACGAGATCGCCGGCCTGCTTGCGAAGGGCGAGATCGATGCGTTCGCGTTGTCGCGCGACCAGCTCAACGCCATGTCCAAAAAAATTCCGGGTACGCGGGTGCTCGACGAAACGTTCAAGCAGACGGTGACGGCCGTGGCGGTGCCGCCCAACCATCCGCAGTCGCTGGCGTTTGCAGCGAAATTTCTGACCGAGTCGATCACCAACGGCACGCTGCGCAAGGCCTATGACAATAACGGCCTGAAAGACTCGCCGATCCGCACCCAGACGAAGTGAAGCGCTGGTCCACCATGAGTAGGTTGGCACGATTCGCTCTCCTGTCTCCGTCATCCTGAGGTGCGCGCTCTTGCGCGCCTCGAAGGATGAACGCAGCCCGTGGCCCATCCTTCGAGGCTCGCTCTGCTCGCGCCTCAGGATGACGTCGGCGGGTGGCGCGTAGGCCGTTTTCGCGCCATGCGCTACATCTGTGCAACTGCTCAAATACAAGGCATGTACCCCCGATCTTTTGCCGTGTTCCGGGGTAGGTAACACTGTGCAATAGCGGGGCTTTTCGTATTTTTCGCCCCTGCCGCCTGTTGGCACATCGATTGCTTAAATGCATCTCAGTCAATGACGACTGCCGTCCTACGGATTGCCAAAGCCAGTGCTGGCCACGGCGCAGGGATCAAGCGACCTCAATGAGGCGTTTGGAGCAGTCATCGGGACCACTCCACAAACCTTGTGCATCTCTGTTTCTGATCAAGCGTGACCGTGTGACCCGCGGCGCCCAGCGGAAGCGTTTCGCTTTCCGCTGTTGGCGCGGAGGGCGTGCGCGCGCGGGACGGCCTGCCGCTCTTACATCCGCGCGGGCGATTTGAACGCCGGCGCATTTTGATTTTGCCAAATAAGGGGAACTGGAATGGCCTATCTCGTGCCTTCGGAATTCGTCACCAAGATGGTCGATGCCGGAGAATCCAAAATCTTCATGTCGACGCGCGACACCATCATCCGCGCCTACATGGCCGGAGCGATCCTGGCGCTGGCGGCGGCCTTCGCCGTCACCATCAACGTCAATACCGGCGTGTCGATCGTCGGTGCGGCGCTGTTTCCGGTAGGCTTCTGCATGCTCTATCTGTTCGGCTTCGACCTTCTGACCGGTGTGTTCGTGCTGTGTCCGTTGGCGCTGATCGACAAGCGGCCGGGCGTGACCATCGGGGGCGTGCTGCGCAACTGGAGCCTGGTGTTCGTCGGCAATTTCGCCGGCGCCTTCACGGTCGCCGTGATGATGGCGATCGTCTTCACCTTCGGCTTCACGTCACCGCCCGACAAGGTCGGCCAGGTGATCGGAACCATCGGGGAGGGCCGCACCGTCGGTTACGCCGCGCATGGCTTCGGCGGCATGCTGACGCTGTTCGTCCGCGGCATGCTCTGCAACTGGATGGTCTCGGCCGGCGTCGTCGGCGCGATGATCTCGACCACGGTCAGCGGCAAGGTGATCGCGATGTGGATGCCGATCATGCTGTTCTTCTACATGACGTTCGAGCATTCGATCGTGAACATGTTCCTGTTCCCGTCCGGCCTGTTGCTGGGCGGTCATTTCACGATCATGGACTATTTGCTCTGGAACGAGATACCGACCGTGGTCGGCAACCTCGTCGGCGGCCTCGCCTTCACCGGCCTGACGCTGTACGCCACCCACATCAAGACGGCGCCGAAGCGCGCTGTGGCTTGATCGCGTCTGGCTCATAAGCGCGTTCACGCGCGTCTTCGACGTGCTATGGGTCTCAACTCTTGCGAGGTGAGACCCCCACCTTTGACGGGACAGATGCCGCGTGAACTGAAAATATCGGTCGGGCAATATTCCGACAAAGGTCGCAAGGAGACCAATCAGGATTTTCACGGCGTCCTGATTCCGGTCGAGCCGCTGTTGAGCCTCAAGGGCATCGCGATTGTGCTGGCGGATGGCATCTCCAGCAGCAATGTCAGCCGGGTCGCAGCCGAGTCTGCGGTCAAGGGATTCCTGACCGACTATTACTGCACCTCGGAGTCCTGGTCGGTGCGAACCTCGGCGCAGCGCGTGCTGGAGGCGACCAACTCCTGGCTGCACTCGCAAACGAGAAGAAGCCAGTATTCCTATGACCGGGATCGCGGCTACGTCTGCACGCTGAGCGCCATTGTCCTCAAATCGACCACGGCGCATCTGTTTCACGTCGGCGACAGCCGGATCTATCGGGTCTCCGGCAACTCGCTGGAGCAACTGACCAACGATCATCGCATCGTCATCTCGTCGGAACAGTCCTATCTCGGCCGCGCGCTCGGGGTGAACCCGCAGATCGAGATCGACTACATGATGTCCCGGATCGAGCAGGGCGACACCTTCGTGCTGGTGACCGACGGCATCTACGAACATGTCGGCGACCGCCACATCGCGCGGATGATCCGGGACAACGCTGGAGATCTCGATCAGGCGGCAAAGTCGGTGGCCGAACTGGCGTTTGAACTCGGCAGCAAGGACAATCTCACCGTCCAGATCGTTCGTGTCGATGAACTGCCCGAAAGTGGCGCCAGCGAAGTGTTCGGGCAGCCGCGCGAATTACCGCTGCCGCCGCTGTTGGAAGCGCGTCAGGTTTTCGACGGCTACCGGATCGTCCGCGAGCTGCACGGCTCAAGCCGCAGCCACATCTATCTCGCCGTCGACGTCGAGACCGAGGACGTCGTCACCATCAAGGTTCCCTCGATCGACCTGCGCGACGATCCGGAATATTTGAAGCGGTTCATGATGGAAGAATGGGTGGCGCGGCGGATCGATAGTCCGCATGTGCTCAAACCGTGTTTGCCGTCACGCAAGCGCAATTTCCTCTATGTCGTGACCGAATACATCGACGGCCAGACACTGACGCAGTGGATGATCGACAATCCCAAACCGACGCTGGAAGCGGTGCGTGGCATCGTCGAACAGATCGCCAAGGGTTTACGCGCGTTTCATCGCAAGGAAATGTTGCACCAGGACCTGCGGCCCGACAACATCATGATCGACGCGACCGGAACGGTGAAGATCATCGATTTCGGCTCGACCAAGATCACCGGTGTCATCGAGGCCGCCCCCTCCGGCAATCGCAACGACATTCTGGGCACCGCGCAATACACCGCGCCGGAATATTTTCTGGGCGAAACCGTCTCGTCGCGCTCCGACCTGTTCTCGCTCGGGGTCATCACCTATCAGATGCTGACGGGAAAGCTGCCCTATGGCGCGGCGGCGGCGAAAGCCCGGACGCGCTCGCAGTTCAACCGGCTGGTCTATTCACCAGCCTCGCACCGCGATCGCGAGGTGCCGGTATGGGTCGACGGTACGCTGGAGCGTGCGGTGCATGCCAATTCCCTCAAGCGCTATGACAGCCTGTCGGAGTTCCTGCACGATCTGCGGCATCCCAACACCAACTATCTCAGCAACGCGTCGACGCCGCTGATCGAGCGCAACCCGCTGCTGTTCTGGAAATCCACCACGGTCGTGCTGGCGCTGGCAGTGATCCTGCTGCTGGCGATGCAGCACGGGATGCATCGGTGAGGGGGCTTTGCTAAATCTAAGGTGACCTGGTGCAGACGTCATCCTGAGGTGCGAGCGGAGCGAGCCTCGAAGGATGGGCCACGGGCTGTACTCATCCTTCGAGGCGCGCAAGAGCGCGCACCTCAGGATGACGGCAGATGGCGTGCATGGCCGCTTCACCCCACCCCTAATTCGTCGCGCCCGTCAGAATCGGATCCATGCCGCTCTTGACGATCTCCGGCCGCGCCGCGGGCGAAGCCAGGAACTTGATCAGCGCCTTGCCGGCGTCGGGTTCCTTCGAGACCGCGGCGATCCCGGCGGAAAACACCGTGATCTTCTGCAATTCGTCGGGCAGGGGGCCGACGATGTCGATGCCCTCGACCGGCCGCAACTCGCTGATCTGCTG
>JBOHIT010000430.1:0-4641 GCA_050726155.1 Bradyrhizobium sp. | reverse complement strand
CGCCGGACCTGACCCGCGACAAGTTCTTCGCGGCGCTGCATGATTTCGGCATCGAGGCCGAAAAGGCCGATTGGGCGGTGGTCTATTATGCCGGTCACGGCATGGAGATCGGCGGCGTCAATTACCTGATCCCGACCGA
The DNA here is from genome assembly GCA_050726155.1 of Bradyrhizobium sp. Lineage (GTDB taxonomy): Bacteria > Pseudomonadota > Alphaproteobacteria > Rhizobiales > Xanthobacteraceae > Bradyrhizobium. The sequence goes on along the minus strand of JBOHIT010000430.1, from coordinate 4,502 downwards.
TGCCAGGCTCGCCGCCGACCGCGATGCGGAGACGCAGGCGGTGGCGCTCGAACAATTGATCGCGGCGGTTTCCGGCGCGCGCAAGCTGCGGCTGGTGATCCTCGATGCCTGCCGCGACAATCCGTTCCAGAAGACCATGCAGCACACCATTGCGCTGAAGCTGGTCAACAAGGGCTTCTCCAACATCGAGCCGGAGGCGGGCTTCATGGTAGTCTATGCCGCCAAGCACGGCGAGACCGCGCTCGACGGCGATTCCGTCAACAGCCCGTTCGCGACCGTGTTGGCGCGCGAACTCAAGACGCCCAAGATCGAGGTACGGAAACTGTTCGATATCGTCCGCGACGACGTCTGGACCATGACCAAGCGCGCGCAGCAGCCGTTCACCTACGGCTCACCGCCGGGTCGGGAAGATTTCTATTTCGTGGCGGAGAAGTGACGCGCTTGCGTCATTGCGAGGAGCATAGCGACGAAGCAATCCATACTTTCTGCGCTGCTAGATGGATTGCTTCGCTTCGCTCGCAATGACGGGGAGGGAGCAGGTAAATCCCGTCACACCACCACACTCAGCCGCTTCGCCGCCCGCGTGATGCCGGTGTACAGCCAGCGGGCGCGGCTGTCCTGGAACGCAAAACTTTCGTCGAACAGCACGACGTCGTCCCATTGCGAGCCCTGCGATTTGTGCACGGTCAGCACGTAGCCATAGTCGAACTCGTCATAGGGCTTGCGTTGTTCCCACGGGATGGCCTCGATGGCGCCGCCAAAACAATCGCCGCGTACGGAGACCTTCGTCACCTTGTGGCCGAAGTCCTCATCGGGCGACAGCCGCATGGTGATGATCTTCGATTTCGACTGCGCGCGCGACTTCACCCGCCACAGCCCGCCATTGAACAGACCCTTCTTGCGGTTGTTGCGCAGGCAGACCAGCTTGTCGCCGGCCACCGGCAAGGGATCCTCGATATTCTGCTTCTGCCGCACCCGCATGTTGTAGGCGCGGCGGGTGTTGTTGCGCCCGACCAGCACCTGATCGGCCTTCATCACCCGGTCCGGATCGAGTTCGTTGCGCGACACCACTTCGCTTTCGCCGTGGCGGCCGATTTCGAGTTCGCGGCCCTCGCGGATATCCATCGACATCCGCACGATCGGATCATCCTGGGCCTGCCGATGCACCTCGGTCAGCATCGCGTCGGGTTCGCTGTCGGTGAAGAACCCGCCGCCCTGAATCGGCGGCAATTGCGCGGGATCGCCGAGCACCAGCAGCGGACAGTCGAACGACATCAGGTCGCGGCCCAGTTCCGCGTCCACCATCGAGCATTCGTCGATCACGATCAGTTTCGCCTTCGAAGCCGGCGCGTCGTCCCACAGTTCGAAACTCGGCTGCTCGACGCCGGATTCCTTCGCGCGATAGATCAGCGAATGGATGGTGGAGGCGTTGTCGCAACCCTTGTTGCGCATCACCAGCGCCGCCTTGCCGGTGAAGGCCGCGAATTTCACCTCGCCATCGACGCCGTCGGCGATGTGCCGCGCCAGCGTGGTCTTGCCGGTTCCGGCATAGCCGAACAGGCGGAACACCGGCGGCGTGCCGTTCTTGCCGGGCTTTGCCTTCATCCAGTCGGCAACGGCCTTCAGCGCGGAGTCCTGATGCGGCGTAAAGGTGGTCATGGGGTCTCGGTGGAGGGCGAGCGGGCCGTGATCGACCGCGACTCAACGGATCCCCAAGCTAACCATTCGTGCGTTCCATGCAAGGTGACTTCCGTGGCGCGGAATTGATGTTTCATGGCCGAGGCTAGACTTGGGCCTCACGGGGAATACACTGCAACAAAACAACAATCGGGAGCGACGTCATGAAATTCGGCATCTTCTATGAGCTGCAGCTGCCGCGCCCGTGGGAAGAGGGCGACGAGCTCCGGCTCTACCAGAATGCCTTGACGCAGCTCGAGACCGCCGACCGCTGCGGCTACGACCATGCCTGGGTGGTGGAGCATCATTTCCTCGAGGAATACTCGCACTCGCCGTCGCCGGAATCGTTCCTGGCCGCCGCCTCCCAGCGCACCAGGAAGATCCGGCTCGGCCACGGCATCTTCCAACTCACCACCAACCATCCCGCGCGCGTCGCCGAGCGTGTCGCGGTGCTCGATCTGCTCAGCAACGGCCGCTGCGAATTCGGCATGGGCGAAAGCGCCTCGATCACCGAGCTGACGCCGTTCGGCCGCGACATGGAGACCAAGCGCGAAGTGTTCGAGGAGGCCGTCGCCGCGATCTTCCCGATGTTCACGAAAGTCGGCACCGAGCATCACGGCAAATATTTCGACATTCCGTTGCGCAACGTGGTGCCGAAACCGGTGCAGAAGCCGCATCCGCCGCTATGGATGGCATGCTCGCAATTGCAGACCATCGAACGGGCCGGCGAGAACGGATTTGGCGCGCTCGGCTTCCAGTTCGTCAGCGCCGACGCGGCGCACGCCTGGGTGCACGCCTATTACAACGCGATCACCAAGCGGCTGAAGAAGCTCGCCGACTACCAGATCAATCCGAACATGGCGCTGGTGTCGTTCTTCATGTGCGCCAAGACCGACGAGGAGGCCCGCGCGCGCGCCGACGGCGCGACGTTCTTCCAGTTCGCGCTGCGCTATTACGGCCAGGGGCAAAATCGGGCGCGTCCGGCCCCCGGCACCGTCAACATGTGGGACGAATACAACAAGTGGAAGCGCGAGAATCCGGAAGCGCAGGAGGCGGCCCTGCGCGGCGGCCTGATAGGTTCGCCGGAAACCATCCGCAAGAAATTGCGCCGGTTCCGCGCCTCGCACATCGATCAGGTGATCCTGCTCAACCAGGCCGGCAAGAACAGCCACGAGCACATCTGCGACTCGCTGGAACTGTTCGCCAAGGAAGTGATGCCGGAATTCCAGAACGATCCCGAGCACGAAGCCTGGAAGGCCGGCGTGATGAGCGGCGCGATCCAGCTCGAGGAGATCGACACCGAGGCGTTCAAGGACCGTTACGGGAAACTGGCGGTCAGCGTCGCGCCGACGCAGAAGGTTGCGGCGGCCGGATAGCCGCCACGCAGGGGGGCGGGATTTGCTTCGATCAGGAGGCGTCGAACAGGGCGATCGCGCGTTCTTCGACGGCTCCGCTGCTGCCGTCCTCGCGCGCGATGAGGACGTAGTCCGTGCACGGCGCGCCCGACTGTGAGGTGGTGAAGCGTCTACGGACTTTCGGGCCATGCACAATATTGAAATACAGCGCCGCGCTTTCGTCTTCCAACTGTCGAAAGCATGAGAGTTCTTCGCGTGCCCCGGCGAGATGCCGGATGGTGTAATGCGGGATCATGCCTGCTGCAGCCTCGGTTCCGTTGAATCGTCTCTTAGCGAAACACCCAGACGATGACGGTCAGCAGCGCCGCCTGGCAGATGATCGCTGCCGCCATTTTGATCGGATAGATCGTGCTGCGTTGAATCAGCGGTGACATGATGCACGCGCTCCTGCGGCTGTGACGAGACATCTCGAACGCCGCTGATTATTCTCCCGAAGCGGTGCTTTTTGAATTCCAAAGTCCGGCCGGTTCCTCGCACAACATTCTCCGGACGCGGTCAATCACAGATGAAACTTTGGTGGGGAAGGGCCGGCATCGGATGCCGGCCCTTCCGTCCAGTCACAGGAACGTCCGTGTCAGTTCGAGCCCGCGGCCGCCGCCGTAAAGCTGCGATCAACGGCCTTGCTGACCTCGAGCGGTTTGGAAAGGATGCCGTACCGGGTGGCGCGATCGGAGGCTTCCTGCACTTCCTTGACGATGCCGGTGTCGATCACGATCGGGCTGGTCCGTTGCGCAGTGTAGGCGCTGAGCAAGACGTCCTCGGGCAGCTTGGTCAGCTCGGCGGTGTTCTTGGCATATTCGGGCAGGTGATCCAGCGACCACAGCCGCGCCTTGTTGAGGCGTTGCACGAGGTCCTGCACCGCCGCGCGCTTGGTGGCGATGGCGGAATCGGATGCCACGATGAAGGTGATGGTCGGCGTCAGGCCTTCACCGTGGGCCACGACCCGTGCCTTGTCCTTCAATGTCGCGTAGGACACGTAGGGCTCCCACACCGCCCAGCCGTCGATCGAGCCAGCAACCAGTGCAATCTTGGCGTCGACCGGACCGAGCGGCGCGAAGGTGGCGTCGTCGACCTTGTATCCGGCTTTCTCCAGCGTCGCGTCGATCAGGAACTGGCCCCAGCCGCCGCGCGTTCCGGCCAACCGCTTGCCTTTCAGATCCGCAGCCGTCTTGATAGGCGAGTCCTGCCGAACCAGGATCGCCTGCGTGCGGGCATCGGAGCGGGTGCCGCCGATCGCCTTGATCGGCGCGCCGGTAGCATAGACGGTGAGGAAAGACAGATCGCCGGTGTAACCGACATCGAGCGCGCCCGCGTTCAGCGCTTCGAGAATGGGAGCGGCAGCAGGAAATTCCGACCATTCGATCTTGTAGGGAAGATCCTTCGCCAGTCCCGCGATTTCAAGCAGCGAGC
>JBOHIT010000429.1:0-3699 GCA_050726155.1 Bradyrhizobium sp. | reverse complement strand
GTTGGACTGGACGATGAGACCGCGAACGCGATCGAGGATACGTCCGATGATCCGGAAGTGGTGGTGCAGAAGAAAGATACCGGTGACGCGTTGCGCAAGTGCCTGACATCACTTTCGCCTGAGCATCGAGAGATCGTCGATCTCGTCTACTACCACGAAAAGTCCGTGGAAGAGGTGGCCGAAATCGTCGGGATTCCCGAGAACACCGTCAAGACGCGCCTGTTTTATGCGCGCAAGAAATTGGCCGATCTGCTGAAGGCAGCCGGCATTGAACGAGGTTGGCCATGATGGCGATGAGCAAAAAAATGCTGGATCAAGAGCCCAGCGAAATCGAGATGCTGCTGCCATTCCATGCGGCCGGCACGTTGAACGCGCGCGATACGCGCCGCGTCGATGAGGCGCTCGCCAGCGATGCCGACCTGGCCCGGCAATATGCCGTGATCCGCGAAGAATACGCCGAGACCATTCATCTCAACGAGAGCCTGGGTGCGCCGTCCGCGCGCGCCATGCAGAAGCTGTTCGCGGCGATCGACGGAGAGCCCGTGCGCAAGCCATCGCTGTCGACCAGCCTTTCGGCGCGGGTCTCGGAATTCTTCAGCCGGCTGTCGCCGCGCACGCTGGCCTGGTCGGCGAGCCTCGGCGCGGTCGCGCTGCTGTTGCAGGCCGGTGTGATCGGTGCGGTGCTGATGAAGAACCAGACCGCTTCGTTCCAGACCGCGTCGATCGATCTGAAAGAACGCAATGCGCCCATTACCCGCGATCTCGCCGCGGTGCCGCCGCGCGCGCTGGTGCGGTTCACGCCGGAAGCGCGCATCGCCGACATCACGGCGCTGCTCGACAATTATCAGGCCTCGATCGTCGACGGCGCCAAGGGCGGCATGTTCCAATTGCAGTTTGGCAACCGTGCGCTGGGCAAGGACGAAGTCGCGAGCCTGATGAGCAAGTTGCAAGGTGAGAAGATCGTCAATCTTGCGGTGCCGACGCCGTAAGGCGCTGGCCGCATCATTGCCCAAGCCGAGGTCCCATGTTCCACGCTGGCGTGAATTGGCGGATGAGGACGCAGCGCGCGGCATGGGCATTGTCGGCGGTGGCATTGCCGCTTGTGCTGCTCGGCGGTTCGATGGCCGACGCGCAAAACCTCATGCGCACACCAAGCCTGCGCCTCGATTCCCGGGTACCGACGATCAATCCGACGGTGACGTCGCGGGTCAATCCCGTGGTTGGTGGCCGAGTCAATCCGGTGGTTGGCGGGCGGGTCAATACGGTCACCGTCAACCGGCCCACCATCATGAACCGGCCCAACAATATCGGGGTCATCGCGCGCGTGCCGCCGACCAAGGGCGGTGGCGGACCGACGACGATTGCGCGGATACCGAATCCGCGGCCCGAGATATCGCGTACCGGCGTGGACCTGCTTTCCTACCCACGCTACTCGCACAACCTTTACCCGGTTTGCGAGTACGCCAATCGCGGTCCGGACGGTGAATGCTTCGATCGTCCCGTCGTCTCGACCGGTGGCGGCGGCAAGGGCAACGCGGCCAAGAAGGGCAACAACAATTCGCCCAACAACGCGCCGCCGCAAGCTGCGATCAACACGCAGGCGGTCCAGAATGAACTGGTGGCGGAGATCGACAGCGCGTTGTCGCCGGCGCAGGCCGACGAACTGGCCCGCCGCCACGGCCTGGAGCGGATCGCGTCGCAGGAATTTCGTCTGATCGACAGCACCATCGGCCTGTTCCGCATCGTCGATCAACGCCCGGTGGACATCGTCCGCCGTGAATTCGCCGCTGACAGCAGCGGCGGCGTGAAGTCGGTGCAGCTCAATTTGCGCTATTTCCTGCAAGACCAGAAGCGGTCGATGACCGAGGGCGACGCCGCGCAATATGCGGTCGCTCAGCTTCGGTTGCCGCAGGCGCACAAGCTGGTCCGCGGCATGAACGTCACCATTGCGGTGATCGATTCAGGCATTGACGTCAAACACCCCGAACTCGTCAATTCGGTGACCGACAGCTACGATGCGCTCGGCAGCAAGGAAGGTCCGCATGTCCACGGCACCGGCATTGCCGGCGCGATCGTGGCCCATGGCAAGCTGATGGGCAGTGCGCCGGAGGCGCGGCTGTTGGCGATCCGTGCGTTCGGCGGCGGCGCGAATGGCGCGGAAAGCACGTCCTATGTGATCTTGAAGGGGCTGGACTATGCGGCCGAACACGGCGCGCAGATCATCAATATGAGTTTCGCCGGTCCGAAGGATCCGTTGATCGAGCGTGGGGTCGCCGCGACCGCCTCCAGGGGCATCCTGATGGTGGCCGCCGCCGGCAATGCCGGCGCTAAATCACCGCCGCTTTATCCCGCCGCCAATCCGAACGTGATTGCGGTGAGCGGAACCGACGCCCAGGAAAAGCTGTTTGCGGCATCGAACCGCGGCGTCCACATCGCCATCGCAGCACCCGGCGCGGACATCTTCCTGCCGGCGCCGGACGAAAAATACCAGATCACGTCGGGTACCTCGTTTTCCGCTGCCTATGTCAGTGGCGTGGCAGCGCTGATGCTGGAGCGCAATCCTGCGTTGAAGCCGAGCGATCTGCGCGCGATCCTGGAGAAGACCGCCCGCGACCTCGGCGCGCCGGGCCGCGACGACCTGTTCGGGTTCGGCGAGGCCGATGCTTTTGCTGCGGTCAGCGCCTCGACCGCCGCGCCGGCGGTACCGCTCGCCGCGGTTTCGGGAACGCCTTCGCAAAAACCGCCAGCTGATAACGCTTCCGTGAGCAGGGCGATGAACGACTCCGTGCCGGCGATGGCGTCCGACAAATCGGCCGCAAACAGCGTCAATCGCCCCGCTACGCAGTGATTTCGGGGCATTGAGCCTCGAATAAAAAGTTAAAAAAATCGACCGACCTTTTGAACGTCCGGCAAAGCTGCTGCGACTAATGAACGTGGGAGCGGTTATCCCTCCCCATCGGCTGTATTCGGCGCGAGCGCCCATCCACCCCAAGCGCCCATATAGCTTGACCCGTCCGGTTGTCCCCCCGGACGGGTCTTTTCTTTTCAGCGCCCTTTCCAGCAATAGCCTCGGACATCGCGTGATTGCGGCGAGGGCAGGTGCCTGCCCACGACAATACGTCTGCAATTTCGATCAGGGTCCGCTGCGCGTCCGGCTCGTGGCGTGCTGTCGTGCCGGATAACCACCGCCTGGCGGATGCAACGCGGCCATGCTGCTGCGCGGCTTGACGGTGGATAAGGCAAATAACCCCGTATTGATGCGGGTTTCTTTCGCGACGAGACGCCCCGTACTGTCCCGCACTGGACAAGGAAGAAGTTTTCCACAGAATAACCCTGTCACATCCAATTGATTCGTCTCGGTTGCGTCTGCGTCCGTTCTTCTCCTCACGGGCAGGTTTATGACACATCACGTAGACGCAAACGTGGATTTGGCACGTGGCCGCAATATCGTTTCCCGCTGGTGCAGTCTGGCGGAGCAGCGGCTGGAATATCTCACCGAACTGTTCGAGACCGGCCGCTGGCGGCGCTTTCACACCGAGCGGGAATTTCTCGAAAACATCCAGGAAGCCAAGGCCGCGGTCGAGCTCTGGCGCAGCCTGGAAACGCGCGAGGCTTCGCTCGACAACGCCGCCATCGATCTCTCCTGGCTCGGACGCCGTCAATCGGCACAGCGACTGTCCGAGCGCGATCTGTCACCCC
>JBOHIT010000428.1:0-4297 GCA_050726155.1 Bradyrhizobium sp. | reverse complement strand
ACTTCGGATAAAGCGAAATATTTTTGATTTCAGGGCTTGACGCGATTCCTGATAATTAAAATTGATTTGCCCGTCGGGTTGTTTTGCCGCGCTTGGGATCGCAGATTGCGCTTGCACACGAGGCGACGCGGCACAGGACGGCGGATTAAAGGGAATCCGCCCTACACGGTTGAGGACGGCCCGGACATCGTTTGCAGAAGATGCAGCGCTTCATCGGCGCGGTGGTCCGGCACGAACAAATGATCGTGGTAATAGGCCGACACGGCATTCACGCTGATACCGGCTTGCGCGAGCCGGGTTGTGATGGCCGCGAGAAAGCCTATCGCCTCAAGCGAGGAATGAACCGTCAGCGTGATCAGGCGCGACGCAAACTGATGGGGCAAGCCCGCGCTTTCAGCCTCCTCTCGCCGCACGACGAACGTCGTTCCTTCCCGTTCGCGAAAGACGTGCACCGGCCTGAGTGCCGCGGGAATTTCCTGGTCCGCCGGGATGCTGCAGAAGACGAAGACGCCGTCGTGCATTTCCGGGTTCATGTTCTGAAGCAGAGTTGCAAGATTGGTTTCGCCGGGCACGGCTGTATCTCCAAAGGCAAACAGCGTTTCTTCCCTTCTCCCCTTGTGGGAGAAGATGGCGCGCAAAGCGCGCCGGACCCGTCCGCCGAAGCTTTAGCGAAGGCGGATGAGGGGTCTCTATCCGCGGAGGCATACCCCTCACCCGTCTCGAATGAGCTGACGCTCATTCGATCCACCCTCTCCCACAAGGGGAGAGAGAAAGAGGAATGATTTCTTTACGGACGTCGAATAGATCAGACCTGACGAGAAGGCGGAATAAAGCGAGCTCCTTGATACCTACGATTTTAGCGATCGAAAACCGGTTTCATTGACCACGCAGCGGCGCAGGGAACAGGCAGGGATTTTCCATCCATGAACAGTTTCGATATCGCCGTCTATCTCGGGCTGGTCTTTGCCGTGGTCAGCGGCTTCAGCACCGGCCTGCTGCGCAGCGCGATCACGATCCTCGCCTATCTGATCGCCATGCCGATCGCGGTGGCGGCAACGTCATTCCTAGCTCCGCAGATCGGCGACAAATCCGGCGCGGCCTTTGGTCCGATGCTGGCCCAGAATCCACTAATGTTGTTCGGGATATTCTTCATCACCGGCATGCTGCTCGGACAAGTCGGCCGTCTGGCGCTGGACGACGCCACCGGAGCCCCCAGCCTCTTCGACCGCATCGGCGGCGCGGTGCTTGGCACCGTGCGGGTCGGCCTGGTCGCGACCACGCTGGTACTGGTGTTTGACCAGCTCGTTCCGGCCAGTGTGCAGCCGGCATTCCTGACCGGCTCGCAATTGCGGCCGCTGTTTTCAACCGCCGGGAAAATCGGCGTCAGGACGTTGCCACCTGATATCGCCGCTACCATCGCCCGGTTGAAGCAAGCGCAGCCGATTTAGCGGGCAACGACAGACTGATATGCATTTTACGCAGCGGCGAGCCACTTATCATGGCCCTCCCGATTGGCTACAGTGCGCTCTCGGACTTCAAAAATCATCCGACATACCGGGAGTGAAACAGTGGATCTTGGGATCAAAGGCCGCCGCGCCATCATATGCGCATCCAGCAAGGGTTTGGGTCGCGCCTGCGCGATGCAGCTCGCCAACGAAGGCGTGCATGTCACCTTGACGGCGCGCGGCGCGGAAGCGCTGAAAAAGACCGCCGATGAAATCCGTAAAGCCCATCCCGGCGTCACGGTGACGGAAGTCGCCGGCGACATCACCACGCCGCAGGGGCGCGCCGACGTGCTCAAGGCCTGCCCCGATCCGGACATCCTGATCAACAATGCGGGCGGCCCGCCCCCCGGAGATTTCCGCAACTGGACCCGCGACGACTGGATCAAGGCTGTCGACGCCAACATGCTGACCCCGATCGAACTGATCAAGGCGACCGTGGACGGCATGATGGCCCGGAAATTCGGCCGCATCGTCAACATCACCTCCGCCGCGGTGAAGTCGCCGATCGACATCTTGGGCCTCTCCAACGGTGCCCGCGCCGGTCTCACCGGTTTCGTCGCCGGCATCTCGCGCAAGACCGTGATCAACAACGTCACCATCAACGGCTTGCTGCCGGGTCCGTTCGACACCGATCGCCTGCGCGGCACCGCCAAGGGCGAAGCCGAGAAGCGCGGCATGGACGTGGAGAAAGTGCTGGCCGAGCGCGCCAAGCTCAACCCCGCCGGACGGTTCGGCACGCCAGAAGAATTCGGCGAGGCCTGCGCCTTCCTGTGCAGCGCCAAGGCTGGCTTCATCACCGGGCAGAATATCCTGCTCGATGGCGGCGCGTTCCCGGGAACGCTGTGAAGGCGGTCTGGTACGAGCGATCGGGCGCTGCGCCCGAAGTGCTCACCTATAGCGAGATGCCGACACCTGTGGCCGGCCCGGGCGAAGTCCGGGTGCGGCTGGAGGCATCCGGCGTCAATCCCGCCGATGTCGGCCGCCGCGGTGGCAGTTATCGGGCGATGGAATATCCGCGCGTGATCCCCAACAGCGATGGCGCCGGGATCGTCGACCAGGTCGGCGACGGCGTCACGCGCCTGAAGGTTGGCCAGCGCGTCTGGCTGTTCAACGGCCAGCGCAACGGCCGCGCCTTCGGCACCGCCGCGGAATATATCGCGCTCGCCGAACATTTGGTGACGCCGCTGCCGGATGATCTCTCGTTCGCCGCCGGAGCGACGCTCGGCATCCCCGGCATGACGGCGTGGTGCTGCCTGTTTTGCGACGGACCGATCACGGGAAAAACCGTGCTGGTCACCGGCGGCGCTGGCGCCGTCGGCCATTATGCCGTGCAGTTCGCCAAATGGGGCGGCGCCAAGGTGATCGCGACCGTGAGTTCAGCGGCCAAGGCCGAACAGGCGCGGCTCGCCGGCGCCGACCTCGTCATCAACTACCGCAATGACGACGTCATCGCGGAAGTGCTGGCCTTTACCGGGCAACGCGGCGTCGACCGCGTGGTCGACGTCGATTTTGGCGGCAACATCGCCATCACCCTGAAATTGATGGCCATGAATTCGACCATCGCGGTCTACGCCACCAACGGCAATCGCACGCCGCTGGTCCCGATGCGCGATCTGATGGAGAAATGCATCGCGCTGCGGACGCTGGTGCTGTTCGCACTGCCGCCGCCGCTGCTGGCGGCCGCGCAAGCCGACATCACCAAGTGGCTCGCCGCCGGCAAGCGCATTCACAATGTGGCCGCACAGTTTCCGCTGGCGGAAACCGCGCAGGCCCATCTCGCGGTGGAAAAGGGCGACAAGCTCGGTACGGTTATCGTCGACTGCGCGCGATGAAATAACACCAATTAAATGGGGAAGCGCCGGATGCACTGGACGATAGGCAAGGTCAAAATCACCAAGGTGGTCGAGCTGGAGACCGTCGGCAGCACCCGCTTCATCCTGCCGCTGGCGACCAACGAGGAAATCCAGAAACTGCCCTGGCTGATTCCGCATTTCGCCAATGAGGAAGGCCGTCTCAAAATGTCGATCCACTCGCTCTTGGTGGAAACGCCATCGCGGCGGATCATCGTCGATACCGGCCTAGGCAACGACAAGCAGGGCCGCAACGTGCCGACCTGGAATAACCGCAAGGACCCGTTCCTCGACACACTGACGGCGGCGGGTTTTGCGCCAGACAGCATCGACACGGTGCTCTGCACCCATCTGCATGTCGACCATGTCGGCTGGACCACCACACTCGTCGGCGGCCAATGGGTGCCGACCTTTGCCAACGCGCGCTATGTGTTCGGCAAGATCGAATTCGAGCATTGGCGCGACCATAGCGACGGGCCGACACATCTGGCCGTGTTCAACGATTCCGTGAAGCCGATCGCGGATGCCGGCAAGGCTGATCTGGTGCCGAGCGACCATCGACTGGCTGATGAAATCACCCTGATCCCGACGCCCGGCCACAGCCCCGGCCATATGAGCATCCACATTAAATCGGACGGCCAGGAAGGCCTGCTCACCGGCGACGTCGCCCATCACCCGGTCCAGATGGCCCATCTCGACTGGTCGTCGACCGCGGATTCCGACCCCAAAGCGTCGGCCGCGACGCGGCGCGAGTTGTTCTCCCGTTTTGCCGACACGCCGACGCTGGTCATCGGCGGGCACTTCGACGCCGGCCATATCAAGCGTGACGGCTCAGCGTTCAAATTCATCGCGCTGGGGTGAGCTGGGGATCGTAGGGTGGGTGGAGCGAAGCGATACCCACCGTCCCAGGACGCAGGAAAGCTGGTGGGTATAGCTGCGCTC
>JBOHIT010000427.1:0-7033 GCA_050726155.1 Bradyrhizobium sp. | reverse complement strand
GCAGGTGTTCCGCGAGAGCATGATCGAGGCTCGAACGCTGAGCGGCGCCCAGGACAAGGACCGCATCGCCAAGTCCGAACGTGCCTCCCGCATGGAAGAACGGATCGTCGAATTCGAGACCACTGTCCGCGCCGCGCTGGACAGCCTGCAGACCTCGGCCGATTCGATGCAGACCACGGCGCAGGGCATGTCGGCGACCGCCGATCAATCCAGCGCGCTGGTCAGTGCGGTGGCCTCCGCCGCCGAGGAAACCTCGGTCAACGTGCAGACCGTGTCGTCGGGCACCGAAGAACTCTCCTCATCGATCGAGGAAATCGGCCGACAGGTCGTGACCTCGGCCGAGATCGCCCGCAAGGCGGTCGAGGAGGCCGGCGCCACCGACGCCACCATGCAGGGGCTCGCGGACAATGCCGGGCGCATCAGCGTGGTGGTCGATCTGATCCAGACCATCGCCTCGCAGACCAATCTCCTGGCACTGAACGCCACCATCGAGGCCGCCCGCGCCGGTGAAGCCGGAAGAGGCTTCGCCGTGGTCGCCTCCGAGGTGAAGAGTCTCGCCACCCAGACTGCGAAGGCCACCGACGAAATCCGCCAGCAGATCGTCAGCATGCAGACGGTGACGACATCGGCCGTAACCGCGATCCGCAGCATCTCGACCACGATCGGCGAGATCAACGACGTCACGACAGCGATCGCGGCGGCCGTCGAGGAGCAGGGAGCGGCGACGCGCGAGATCGCACGCAACATTTCGCATGCGGCCGGCGGCACCAGCGAGGTCTCCAGCAACATCGTCGGCGTCTCCAGCGCCTCGACCGAGGCCGGAACCGCCGCCGGCGAGGTGCTGACCGCCTCCGGCGCGCTCCGCCGCGAGGCCGACGTGCTGCGGGCCGAAATCGACGCGTTCCTGTCGAATATCCGGGCGGCGTAAGCCAGGAAGACAGTTATTCCGGGGCGCATCGCCCCGGAATGACGGCACAATTAAACCCATGCCTTTTATCCCGGCCGGCACCCGCTTTTTCGGCTAGCGCCGCACCAAATGTGCGGGTAAGTCGGTGGGATGCACTCGAAAACAGACCCCGCTCAGTCCTCCGCCGAAGCCCTGCGATACCCTTGGGAAAACCACCCCGGCCAGGATCAGGTCGTCGAGGTGATGCCGGGCGTGTTGTGGGTCCGGCTCAAGCTGCCGTTCCGGCTCAATCACGTGAACATCTATTTGCTGGCCGACGGCGACGGCTGGGCGATGATCGATTCCGGTTTCGGCAATGAGGAAACCATCGCGGCCTGGACCACGCTGTTCGAGGGCCCGCTCAGCCACGTGAAAATCTCCCGGCTGATCGTGACCCATTCGCATCCCGATCACGTCGGTCTCGCCGGCTGGATCACCGAGCGCTTCGATTGCCCGTTGCAGATGTCGCAGGTCGAATATCTGCAGTCGGTCTATCACCAGAACCGCGGCACCGAGGAGCGGCGCAACGCGCAGCGGCTGTTCTTCCGCCGCCACGGCATGGACGAGAGCCTGACCGACACGCTGCTGAGCCGCGGCCAGGATTATCTGAAACAGGTGTCGATCCTGCCGCCGTCCTATCGCCGCATCTCGCATGGCGACGAAATTTCGATCGGCACCCGGCGCTTCAAGGTCATCACCGGCGGCGGTCACGCGCTTGACCAAGTGATGCTGTATTGCGCCGCCGACAAGCTGTTCGTTTCCGCCGACCAGGTGCTGAGCAAGATCTCGCCCAATGTCAGCGTCTGGGCGGTCGAGCCGAACCAGAACTCGCTCGGCGAATATCTGGCCTCGCTGGCGAGCCTCACCACCACGCTGCCCTATGACGTCATGGTGCTGCCCGGCCACGGCGTGCCGTTCTATGGCCTCAAGACGCGGATCAAGCAGTTGGCCGACCATCACGAGGACCGCTGCCGCCTGATCGCGGAGGCCTGCCGTACCGTTCCGCAGACCTCGAAGGAACTGGTCCCGGTCGTGTTCCACAAGCACGTGCTCGACGCCCACCAGATGGGCTTTGCCGCCGGCGAACTGATCGCCCACGTCAATTACATGCTGGTCGAGGGACGCCTGACTTCCGAGGTCACCGACGGCGTGCTGCGTTTCCGGACCACCTGACCTTCGGCCGGGATCGTCCAAACCAATCAGGCCAAACTAAGCCATGGCTATTGGGCCCAAATGGGCGCACGGTCGCGGCATGCGATCGCTCCTGTCGCGTCAGGCGACCCTGCGCATTCATCGACGAAACCGAATTCACTGACGAGATCGACGGCGCGCTGAAAAACGCGGTTCGCAATACATATTCGGTTGCAAAGGAAATTTGATGAAAACATTTTTCGCCGCACTGGCGCTGTGTGCCGTCGCACAAAACGCGCTCGCTGCAAGCCCGGAGTGCCACACGATCGAAAGCAACAGCGCACGGCTCGCCTGCCACGACGCCGCGTCGCCGCCGAAATTCGAAAAGCCCAAGGTCGTCGAGAAAGAGGCCGCGCGACCTGCGTACACGGATCCCTTCCTCGCGGAGAACGCCCGCACCACCTCTAAACTGAACAATATCTGTCGCGGTTGCTGAACCACGCGGATGCGATGGTTCGCCTCTCACAAGGACGACAATGGCCAAACCGTCTGACTATCGGATCGTTACCTTTCAGCGACAGCCCGGACTCTGGCGCGCCAACATGACGCCGATCGTGCTGCCCGCCACTATCACGCGGGGCGCGGCGATCCGGGGGTTTGTGACAGCCGAAGACAGCAAATCCGAAGAAGACGCCGTGATCGCGGCCAATCGGGCCATCAAGGAGCTGGACTCGTAGCCGGATCGGAACCCGCTGCGTTCATTCGATCACCCGATTGGCCATCGCCAGCAGGGTCGGCGGAACCTCGATTGCGAGCGCCTTTGCGGTCTTGAGGTTGATGAACAATTGGAATTTCGTCGGTTGCTCTATCGGCAGATCGGCTGGCTTGGCGCCTTTCAATATCTTGCTGACGAAGACGGCCGCCGTCCGAAACACTTCCTCGTAGTCGGGCCCATATGACATGAGGCCGCCCGCTTCGACGTAAGAGCTGTCCTCGAACATGGCCGGAATTTTGTTGCGCTCGGCAAAATCGAGAATGCGGGCGCGATACTGTCGCGTGAAGGCCTCGGTTGTCACCAGCAGCGCATCGGGCCGCCGGTCCCGCAGTTCAACGAAAGCAGCTTCCAGCTCGTCGAGGTTTCTCGGCCCCACCGTTTGAAGCAGAACGTGCGACTGATCGGCGGCGATTTCGGTTTCCCGGACGCGCTGAGCCATGCCGGGATTCGATGAATCCCAGAGGATCGCAAAGTGGGAAATTCCCGGATGCAGTGCTCGAAGTATTTCGAGACGCTTGGCGCTGAGTTGCGGCGACATCAGGGAATTGCCAGTGGCGTTTCCTCCGGGCCGGGCAAGGCTCACGACAAGACCGACCCCGACCGGGTCGCTGACGGCTCCTAAAACGATCGGAATAGTGCTGGTGGCTTGCTTGGCTGCAAAACCGGCGGGCGTCCCGATCGTTACAATGACATCGACATGCTGCCGGACCAGGTCCGCCGCGAATTCATTCAGGCGCGCCGAATTTCCCTCGGCAAATTTGCGCTCGATGACGATGTTTTTGCCTTCCAGATAACCGAGCTCCTGCAGTTTCCCGACGAAAGGCGCGACGAAAAAAGCGTCAGCGCCTGAATTGAGAAGCCCTATTCTGAACGGCTGCTGCGCCTGCGCCGCGAGCGGCCAAGTGACTGCCATGTAGCCAAGCGCCGAGATAAGCTCGCGTCTTCGCATGGCGTCTCCAAGAGGGTGGGCGGCCGTTTCGGGCAACCTAGCACCCCCTAAAGGCGCTCAAGCAGAAATCGGTCATCACTTTTCGAGTTCAAACAGAGCGCCGATCCAGATGAAGAGGTTGGCCATACGAGTTCACGAATGCGGAGACCCCCGTGTTGTGCTCGAACGTCTGGCTCTGCCCGCGCCTTGGGTGATCGGCGGGAAAGAACCGCCCCTAGCGCATTGATCCGGATCAAGATTTCCTCTGCCTCGGGTGCATGCCGGTGCCGCGCTGAAATGACCGATTTCACATAGACACCCAACCTGGAAAGGCTCTAAAAAGGCGCGAGGCCGCTCCGGCCGGTTCCGTTTCGGGTTTTTTGCCAGGTCTTGTGATGGATTACAGCCAATTCTTCTCCGCCGCCCTCAATCGCGTGCATGACGAGCGGCGCTACCGGGTTTTCGCCGATCTCGAGCGGATCGCGGGTCGCTTCCCGCATGCGATCTGGCACTCGCCGAAGGGCAGCCGCAACGTCGTGATCTGGTGCTCCAACGACTATCTCGGCATGGGCCAGCACCCGAAAGTGGTCGGCGCCATGGTCGAGACCGCGACCCGTGTCGGCACCGGCGCCGGCGGCACCCGCAACATCGCCGGCACCCATCACCCGCTGGTGCAGCTCGAGACCGAACTCGCAGATCTGCACGGCAAGGAAGCCTCGCTGCTGTTCACGTCCGGCTACGTCTCGAACCACACCGGCATCTCGACCATCGCCAAGCTCATTCCGAACGTCCTGATCCTGTCGGACGCGCTCAACCACAATTCGATGATCGAGGGTGTACGCGAGGCGCGCTGCGATCGGCAGATATTCCGTCATAACGACGTTGCCCATCTCGAAGAGCTGCTGATCGCGGCCGGCGACCGCCCCAAGCTGATCGTTTGCGAGAGCCTTTACTCCATGGACGGCGACGTCGCGCCGCTCGCCAGGATCTGCGATCTCGCCGAGAAATATGGCGCCATGACCTATGTCGATGAAGTGCATGCGGTCGGCATGTACGGCCCCCGCGGCGGCGGCATCGCCGAGCGTGACGGCGTCATGCACCGCATCGACGTGCTGGAGGGCACGCTGGCCAAGGCGTTCGGTTGCCTCGGCGGCTACATCGCCGGCAAGGCCGACATCATCGATGCCGTCCGTTGCTACGCGGCGGGCTTCATCTTCACGACCGCACTGCCGCCGGCGATCTGCTCGGCCGCAACAGCTGCGATCCGCCACCTGAAAAACTCCACCTGGGAGCGCGAACGCCACCAGGAGCGCGCCGCGCGCGTCAAGGCGATCCTCAACGCCGCCGGCCTGCCGGTGATGTCGAACGATACCCATATCGTGCCGCTGTTCGTCGGCGATCCCGAGAAGTGCAAGCAGGCCTCCGACCTGCTGCTCGAAGAGCACGGCATCTACATCCAGCCGATCAACTACCCGACGGTCGCCAAGGGAACCGAGCGCTTGCGGATCACACCCTCGCCCTACCATGAGGACGCCCTGATCGACGGGCTTGCCGAAGCGCTGCTGCAGGTCTGGGAACGGCTCGGCCTGCCGCTGAAGCAGAAATCGCTCGCGGCCGAGTAGGTAACCCTACCCGTTCGAACGGTGTAAATTGGGCCGGTAGCGCGATGCGCTGCCGGCCTAATGCGTTTATACTGCGCCTTCCGGCCCGGTGCGCGGGTGAATGGACGCGCCCGCACAGAGGCCGTGAAGGGAGACAGGCAGCAATGCTGCACGACTGGGGCGTGATCGCCGCCGCATTCGCCTATATCGGACTGTTGTTCTTCGTCGCCAGCCATGGCGACCGCCTGTCGCCGAGCCAACGCGGCCGCGCCAGCATGATGATCTATCCGCTGTCGCTGGCGATCTACTGCACCTCCTGGACCTTCTTCGGCTCGGTCGGCTTCGCCAGCCGCACCAGCGTCGACTTCCTCGCGATCTATGTCGGCCCGATCCTGATGATCGGAATATGCACGCCGCTGCTGCGCCGCGTGATCAAGCTCGCCAAATCGCAGAACATCACCTCGATCGCCGACTTCATCGCCGCGCGCTACGGCAAGAGCCAGGCGGTGGCCGCGACGGTGGCAGTCATCGCGATCGTCGGATCGGTGCCCTACATCGCGCTGCAGCTCAAGGCGATGTCTTCGTCGCTCGAGACGATCCTGAGCGAGGACAAGGCCTTTTCATCAATGCCGATCATCGGCGACATCGCGCTGGTGGTGACGCTGGCGATGGCGGTTTTCGCCGTGCTGTTCGGCACCCGGCAAACCGACGCCACCGAGCATCAGCACGGCCTGATGCTGGCGGTCGCCACCGAATCCATCGTCAAGCTGGTGGCGTTTCTCGCCGCCGGCCTGTTCGTCACCTTCTGGATGTTCTCGCCGCTCGAATTGATCGAACGCGCGATGAAGACCCCGGAAGCGTTGCGCGCGATCAACTATACGCCCTCGATCGGCAATTTCCTGACCATGACGCTGCTGTCGTTCTGCGCGATCATGCTGCTGCCGCGGCAGTTTCACGTCAGCGTGGTCGAGAATTCCAGCCCCGCCGAGGTCAACCGCGCGCGCTGGCTGTTTCCGCTCTATCTGGTCGCAATCAATCTGTTCGTGATTCCGATCGCGATCGCCGGCCTCGTCACCTTCCCGTTCGGCGCCGTCGACAGCGACATGTTCGTGCTGGCGCTGCCGATCGAAGGGAACTCTCCGTTGCTCAGCATCGCCGTCTTTGTCGGCGGGCTGTCGGCGGCGACCGCGATGGTGATCGTGGAATGCGTGGCGCTTTCAATCATGGTCTCGAACGACATCGTGCTGCCGCTGGTGCTGCAACGAAGCCCCGGCGCCCAGCCCGGCCAGCAGGACTTCGGCGACTTCCTGCTCAAGGTGCGGCGCTTTGCGATCTTCGCCATCATGGTGATGGCGTATTTCTATTACCGCGCGCTCGGCAACGCCCAGCTGGCGGCGATCGGCCTGTTGTCGTTCGCGGCCATCGGCCAGCTCGCACCGGCCTTTTTCGGCGGGCTGTTCTGGCGGCAGGGCACCGCCCGCGGCGCCATGGGCGGCATGCTGATCGGCGTTGCCGTGTGGATCTATACGCTGTTCCTGCCGAGCTTCCTCGAAACCACCACCGCAGGGCTGCAATTCCTGCAGCAAGGACCGTTCGGCATCGAAGCGCTGCGTCCGCGGGCGCTGTTCGGCGCCGATCTGCCGCCGCTGATG
>JBOHIT010000426.1:0-4834 GCA_050726155.1 Bradyrhizobium sp. | reverse complement strand
CATGAAGCGCGCGGCGGACCGTTGAGACAATTGCCACCGCAATCGCTCGTCATCGCCTACGCCGCCCGCAGCGCGCGCAGTGCCGCTCCGAGCAGCGCCCAGGTCCCGGCATTGGCGTCGGGGTCTTCGTGCTGAGGCCACGTACTGTGGACGGCAGCGACCATGCGCTCGGCTGGATGGACATAGACGCGCTGGCCGAAGGCACCGGCCGCCAGGAAAGCGCCGGCGTAGATGCCGGTCGGGCCGTGCGGCATCGCCCACCAATGGTAGCCGTATCCCATGGGAGAGCCGGGCGTGAGCCGGCCGAAACCGGTGGGTGCGCTGTCGGGCTGGCCAACGAGATCGCGCCAGCCCGATGGCAATATCTGTCGGCCATTGAACGCCGCACCGTCCTCCAGAGCCAGCAGGCCGAAGCGGCCGAGGTCGCGTAGGCACGCGCTGAAGCCAAATCCGCCCGTCTCCTGGCCGCCGTCGGCATCGAGCACCCAGTACGCGTTGGCTTCCATGCCGGCAGGCCCCCAGATCTTCTCGGCGCAATAGTCGGCCAGCGCCCGGCCCGTGGCGGCAACGACCACCGCGCTCAGCACAGAACTCTCGATGGTCGAATAGTTGAAGACGGTGCCTTGCGGCTGCGCGCGCGGCAGGCTGCACGCGAGCTCAAGCATGCTGCCTGGCTGCCGGCGCGCAAAGAACAGCTCCAGGCGGCCGTTGTCGGCCTCTCCGTCGCCTTTCTCGTCCCAGGCCACGCCCGAGCACATGCGCATGAGATTGCGAACCGTGACGCCCTCATAGGCCGAGCCGCTCAGCCGCGGCACATAGCGCTCGCAGCCATCGTCCAGGCTGCCGATCGCGCCATCGTGGAGCGCGGCGCCGACGAGCGTCGCGACGATCGATTTCGTGGTCGAATAGCCCTGCCGGCGCCTGCCAGGGTCGCTTTCCTTGTCGTAGCGCTCCAGCGCGATCTCGCCATCCTTCAGGATCAGGACCCCGGCCGTGTGGCACCTGGTCATGCAGTCGCTGACGCTGAGGCTGCGGCCGCCCACCTCGACGGTCAGGTCCGCCAGCGAGCAGGTGTGCGGCGGCAGCGGCCGCACCGTATCGCCGCGCCGGATGATCCGATGCGGCCAGTCGCGGAACGTCGTCGTATCTGTCGGTGTATCCGAGGTCATGGATTGCTCCTCCCGTTGAGACGGCGTCAGATCGCCCGGTTTGGAGGGGCTTGCAATGCAAGTTAAGTTGGTTTGTACTGACCTTGTCGCGCTGGCGCGCTCGCGCCCCGACCGTCATTCCGGAAATCACAAAGTCAGGCGTTCGCGAGTGTCCCCTCGGGGGCGTTTCTCCCCGTTTGGGCCGGTCAAAAGCTTCCGTTCGGCGCCGGCCACGTCTTCGCTCTGAAGCCTTCCGAATTTGCGCTATGGGGGCGAGTTCAACTGATCAACTCGTCGCAACAAGGCGACCACCTTGCCGTGATGTTCATTCGGGCAGCCCGGCTTGCCGCAATCCTTCCTCATATCGCAAGAGGTCTTCGGCCCGCCAAGGGCCCCGGTCTTTGAGAGTGGACACACGTAGCGCCGGATTGAGTTGCCGCAGTCGAGCCATCGCCCTGTGTGCTTGCTCCGGTCGTTCGGCCATTGCATTGCTTGCGGCGGCGATGCGTAATCCAGGTTGATAGTCCGGACTGTCCTGCAATGCCATTGCCGCCCAAGATGCCGCTTCGTCATAGCGGCCCAGGAGGAAATGGGCATACGCGGTCCCGGCTCGCATTCCCCTCAGTCGCGGATCAAGCGGGCTCAGGCGCATGGCACGCACGAGGCGCTCGATCGCCGCTTCCGGCTCGCCGAGATAGATTTTGGCCCAGCCGCCGTAAAACCATGCCTCGGCCGAATTGGAATTGAGCACAAGCGCGCGATCGACCAAGGCGGCGCCTACCTCAAGATCGCGGACGACATACGCTAACGCCCACCCGCTGGCGGCGATCGCAATCGCGTCATCCTTGCCCAACTCAACCGCCCGCTGAGCGAGCCTTATCACTTCGGCAATCTCGTTTGGGGTGCCTGAAAACCAGCCATTGATCTTGGCATAGACGTAGCAAGAGGCTGCACGACCGTAGGCGGAGGCAAAATCCGGGTCGAGCTCGATTGCGCTGTTGAACAGGCGCAACGCCTCGTCGTTCGCTTGCCGACTAGCAAACTGATAAAAGCTGGCCAAACCGCGCAAATAGAGCGTATAGGCGTCGAGGCTCTCGGTCGGCTTGCGCTTGGCACGCTCGATCTCGGCCTTTTCAACCGCGGGCGCAATCGCTCCAACAATGCGCTCAGTCACCTGGTCCTGCAGGTCGAAGATATCGACAAGCCCACCCTCAAACCGGTCTGCCCAAACATGTGTGCCAGTGGCGGCATCGACGAGCTGTCCCGTGATGCGCACCCGGTTTGCCGCCTTGCGAACGCTCCCTTCCAGCACATAGCGCACCCCAAGCTCGCGCCCGACCTGTTTCACGTCAACGGCACGACCCTTGTATGTGAAGCTCGAGTTGCGGGCGATGACGAACAACGCCTTGAAACGAGATAGCGCCGTGACGATGTCCTCGGCCATTCCGTCGGCAAAGTACTCCTGTTCCGGATCGGAGCTCAGGTTGGCGAAGGGGAGAATGGCGACCGATGGCTTATCGGGGAGTGTGAGGGCTGGTTTCCTGGGTTCTACAGGATTATTGGCGTCTTCCCCGCCTGCCGGCCCCTGTACTTCCCGCACCGGTCCGACGAAACGAAAGCCCTTGCGCGGCAGCGTTTTGATGAAGCGCTGTTCCTGGCCGGAATCGCCGATTGCAGTCCGGGCGGCATTCAGGCGTGTCGTCAGCGCTGCATCGGACACGCTGCGCCCGTTCCAAATGACATTGATGAGGTCGTCCTTGCTGACGACGCGCATTCTGTTGTGGATCAGGTAATCGAGCAGGTCGAATACCTGTGGCGTGACGGAGACGACGTCCGCCCCGCGATATAGCTCGCGCCGATCAGTGTCGAATGCGTACTCCTCGAAAAGATAGCGCAAGCTGCCAATCCCTCAAGCGGCCTCCAACATAGGGCCTCTAGCATCGCGAGCGCAAAAGGATATGCCGCCGGTAAGGAAAATGTAAGCCGTCAAGCGTGCCCTTCGATGCCTTGGCACCCTCGTCTGGGTAGAACAACACCCAGGAGATGCCGCGATGAGTACGAGCTATGGTGCAGCAGGACAGACGGCCGTATCGACCCGGCGCGTCTCCAGCTTTTTCAAGCGATATTGGGGTGCGTTTCATGAAGGGCGTAAACGCCAGAGGTTACTAGCCAACGTCGCCTCGAACCCAGCTAGCGACCCGCGAGGCATCCGATCCGCCGAATGAATGTCGACATCAGCCAGCGGTGGACGGTCGGAATTGGACACGACCCGACACCTCGTGGCGCAGATACCGATTTCCGGTATGAGGTCAATTTCGGACTTGGGCGCCGAGAGTTGCGATGTCAGTTTTAATCTCGAAAACAGACATGGACTTCGGCAAACGCGGCCGGCAGCCGCACGCACCGGCGATCCGCACCGGCATTGGGAAATCCGGCGAGCTCGCGCTGACTAGGTCCCGGTGCGCTTCATGTCCTCGACCGGATCGGCGCGCAAATTGCGGAAGAAGGTTTCGACTTCGCGCGAGAGCGTTTCCGCGGTTGCTGTCAGGTCGCTGGAGGCGGTGAGGACGGAAGCCGCGGCGGTGCTGGTCTTGCCCATGGCGTCGCTGAGCGAGCCGATATTGACCACCAGCGTGCCGTTGCCCTGCGCCGCCAGTTGTGCGTTCTGCGAGATTTCGCGGGTCGCCAGATCCTGCTGGCTGATGGCGCCGGCAATGATCGACGTCACGTCGTTGATCTCGCGCACGGCGTTGCCGATCTCGCGGACGGCATCGACGGAGTTCTTGGTTGATGCCTGGATCAGGGCGACGTTCTGGCCGATCTCGGTTGTCGCCTTGGCGGTCTGCTCGGCCAGCGCCTTGACCTCGTGGGCGACGACGGCGAAGCCGCGGCCGGCGTCACCGGCGCGCGCAGCCTCGATCGTTGCGTTCAGCGCCAGCAAATTGGTTTGCTCGGCGATCGCCTGGATCAGGTTGAGCACGCCATCGATCCGTTGCGTGGCGGCGGCAAGCCCTTCGATTTCGGTGATGGATTTTTCCGTGCGCAGGCCGGCCTGTTCGACCGCGCTGGCGGACTGGCGAACCTGCCGGCCGATCTCCTCGACGGAAGCGGACAGTTCTTCGGCTGCTCCTGCGACCGCGGAAACGTTGCTGGAAGCCTGTTCGGTGGCGCCCGATGCCGCGACCGCGCGTCCGCTGGCATCCGACGCCACGCTGGCGATGGTCTCGGCGGTGCCGCGCATCGATGTCGCGTTGTCGGTCACCGCGCGCAAGACGCCGCCGATCGCTTCGCGGAACGCGTCCACCGAGGCTTCGATCTGCTTTGCGCGTTGTTCGCGGGCCCTGGAATCCTCCAGCACCTGCGAATTGAGGTTGCGGTTGCGGTCCATCGCGTCCTGGAAAATCTTGATGGCGCGCGCCAGCGCGCCGATCTCGTCGCCGCGATTGACGTGGGGCACTTCGACGCCTTCGGCGCCGTCGGCAACGCGCTTGATGGTGTCGGTTATGACCGACAGCGGACGCGCGACCGAGCGGGAAATGATCAGCACGCCGATCACGACCACTATGATCGCCAGCACGCCGAGGCCGGTCAGCACGAAGGCCAGCATATGGTTGGCGTCGGTCTGCTGCGCCAGCCGCTTGCTGCGCTCGGCATAGACCCGGGAGAGCGCTTCGAGGTCCTTGTTC
>JBOHIT010000425.1:0-4961 GCA_050726155.1 Bradyrhizobium sp. | reverse complement strand
TGATTCGGCTGTTCATAGCGAGTTCCTGCGCCGCGCTCTTGGGTCGATTAAGTAAGTTGCTGCAGGGACAAGTCATGAGGCCGTTATTTGTTTCCGGTTGCAGATATGCCATTCGCTCATCCGAAGCGGGACGGGTGGCCCGGTTCCCCATTGCATCGCCAGACAAAATAGCCCCGGCGCACGGCCGGGGCGTAGTCTTGGGGGATATAAATCAGATCAGTAGCAGCGGTTCACCAGGCGCCAGCGCGGGCCCCAGGGAGTACCGACCAGGCGGCGCACCGTGCAGCCGCCGTAGCCGCCTGCGTAATAGGCAGGGCCGCCGACGATGACGCGCGGGCCACCCCAGCCTCCGCCATGGTGCCAGCCACCATGATGATGCCAACCGCCCCAGGCCGAGGCGGAGGTCGGCGCCAGCGCGGCCACACCCAGCGAAGCCGCCGCGACGGCAACAAGTGAGAGTTTGCGAAACATGATCGTCTCCTCAAGGTTTCGGCGCGTGACGCGCCATTAGTGAGATCGCTTCCCGTGACACCCGGGACGGCGGATGCGCCGTGGAGCGTCCGATTGCCTGAAAACCTAACCTTGCGAAGCTGAACGCAGCCGGGATGCCGGATGCAGACAGGGTTCACTTTCGTGAAATTCCTGTAATCGGGGGGCGGATTTGGGGAGCAGAACCTGCCCTCGGATGTGGTCCGGGGCGGACGTCGCATTTGGACGGGAAAACGCGTCAAAAACGCGCGATCACGCGGCATTGGGTCGCTTGCCGTCGCCGGATAGCGCCGATATAAGCCCCCGAACTCTCATTCAGTGTTTTGTAAGGACGAAATCATGGCGATGGAACGCACTTTCTCGATCATCAAACCCGACGCGACCGAGCGCAATCTGACCGGCGCCGTCAACGCGCTGATCGAGAAGGCCGGTTTGCGTATCGTCGCCCAGAAGCGCATCCGCATGACCCGTGACCAGGCCGAGACGTTCTACGCGGTCCACAAGGCGCGTCCGTTCTTCGGCGAACTGGTCGACTTCATGACTTCCGGCCCGGTCGTGGTCCAGGTGCTGCAGGGCGAGGGCGCCGTGTTGAAGTACCGTGACGTGATGGGCGCCACCGATCCGTCGAAGGCGGCTGACGGCACCATCCGCAAGGTTCATGCGAAGTCGATCGGCGAAAATTCGGTGCACGGTTCGGACGCGACGGAGACGGCTGCGATCGAAATCGCGCAGTTCTTCTCGGGCAACGAAATCGTCGGCTAATTAAAAAGGAGCGGCGCGCAATCGCCGCTCGAAACGGCCGCGGGCCGGGGGGAAGATGCTGTGAACTGGGTGATGCAAATTTTCGATCCGGCGACGATCTCGTCTTTCTTCACTCAGTTCCAGTCCGAGATGCAGCAACCCGCGTTCTGGGTCGCGCTCGGCAAGATCATGTGGATCAACATCCTGCTGTCGGGCGACAATGCGCTCGTCATCGCGATGGCCTGCCGCAACCTGCCACCGCGCCAGCGGCTGTGGGGCATGATCCTCGGCGCCGGCGTCGCCGTGTTCCTGCGCATCATCTTCACCGGCATCGTCGCCACTCTGATGGCGTTGCCGTACCTCAAGCTGGTCGGCGGACTGGCGCTGCTCGTGATCGCAGCCAAGCTGCTGGTGCCGGAACCCGAGGACGAAGAGGGCATGGATGCAGCGTCGCATCTGTGGGGCGCCGTGCAGGTCGTGGCGATTGCCGATATAGTGATGAGCCTCGATAACGTGATCGCGGTGGCCGCCGCGGCCAATGGCAGCGTTCCGCTGCTGGTGCTCGGCCTTGCGATCAGCGTTCCCCTGATTGTCGCCGGCGCAGCACTGATCATGGCGTTGCTCACGAAGCTTCCGATTCTGGTATGGGCTGGTGCAGGTTTGCTGGGCTGGGTTGCCGGCGAGGTGATGGCGACCGATCCTGCCGTCGTGCCGGCACTGCGGGCGTTTTCCGACGGTCCGGTCGGCGTCCAGCTCGACAAGTTGTTTGGCCCGATCGGCCTGCACTTCGCCAATGGCGGTCATGGCGCCGAGGTGGTCTGCGGTATCATCGGCATCATCATCGTGCTGGTGGCGGGTTCGATCTGGCGCAAGCGTGCCCAGCAAAAGCACGCCGAGCACGCCGCCAAGGCGGCGTGATCAGGCGGTTGTCGCCCACTCAAATTGAACGATGTGGGGCGCGCTGGACTGGCGCGAACCACTCCGAGCGGCATACCCCCTAGCCGCCGAACGGCGACCCGTGCTTTGATCGCGGGAGCTAAAGGGGGCAGCTGTGACGGGCGACCGGCTCGAACGTCGATTGGCGGCGGTGCTTGCTGCGGATGTGGCCGGATACAGCCGACTCATGGGTGCCGACGAGGAAGGCACCTTGGCCCGGCTGAAGGCCGCCAGAAAGGCTGTCGTTGATCCCTCCATAGCGTCCCATCGTGGCCGCATCGTCAAGACCACCGGTGACGGCATGCTGGTGGAGTTCGCCAGCGCCGTCGACGCGGCGCGCTGTTCGGTTGAGGTCCAGCGTGCCATGGCAGAGCAGAACGCCGACGTCCCCGATGATGCCAGGATTGAATTCCGGATCGGCGTCCACATCGGCGATATCATCATCGACGACAACGATATCTTTGGCGACGGCGTCAACATTGCCGCACGGCTGGAGGGTATTGCCGAGCCGGGCGGGGTCTGCATATCCGACGACACCTATCGGCAGATCAGGGGGAAGGTCGAAATCGGCTGGGATGACCTTGGGCCGCAAAGTCTGAAAAATATCGCCGAGCCGATGCGGGCGTGGCGAGTCCAGTTTGCGGATCAGGGCGCCGCGAAGCTGCAATCGGATTCGTCAGCAATCCACGCGCCGGCGCTGGCCCTGCCGGACAAGCCCTCCATTGCCGTGTTGCCGTTCCAGAACATGAGCGGCGATCCGGAGCAGGAATACTTTGCGGACGGCATCGTGGAAGACATCATCACGGCGTTGTCGCGTTTCCCCTCTCTGTTCGTCATCGCCCGCAATTCCTGCTTCACTTACAAGGGCAAGGCAGTCGATGTCAGGCAGGTCGGGCGCGAACTCGGCGTCCGCTTCGTGCTCGAAGGCAGCGTTCGAAAAGCCGGCGGCCGCATCCGCATCACGGCGCAACTGATCGAAGCCCACTCCAACAAACATCTCTGGGCGGAGAAGCTGGACGGCGAGCTAAACGATCTCTTCGAACTGCAGGACGCGCTGACGACGAAAATCGTGAGTTCGGTTTCGCTCAAGCTTGAGATGGCCGAGTTCGAGCGGGTGAAGTCCAAGGCGACTGTCGATCTGGACGCCTACGAACTCTATCAACGGGCTACTGCTCTACAGCGATACGACAGGCGCTTTGATGAGGCGTACGAGTTGTATTGCAAGGCGTTCGCGCTCGATCCTGCTTATGCGGCTGCCTATGTCATGGCGGCGTCAACACTCTTCAATCGGCAATTCGGGCTTGGCACTCCAATGCCGCCGGAAACGCGAGCTGAGATCATTCGATTGGCGGAGACCGCTATCGCATTGCCGCGTGAGGATGCGCTCGCGTTGGCGCGGGCTGCCCACCTCCTGAGCTATCTCGACAGGCAATACGATGTCGGAAGGGAACTGGCCGATCAGGCCTTGAAGCTCAATCCAAGTCTTGGATTTGCATGGCTTGCACTAGGCTGGGTCTCCGTCATGCGGGGCGAAAGCCAGTCGGCGATCGACAGCTTCACGGCTCTGTTGCGCCTCGATCCGCTTGATCCTGCGCGACCGCAAGCGTGGAGTGGATTGGGCTGCGCGTACAACATCATCCGGGAATACGACAAGGGTTACGAATGGACGCGGAAGGCAAAGGAAGCCTACCCGGCCATGCACACGTTCGCCTACTTTGTCATCAATGCGGTGCCGGCCGGCCGTATCGCGGAAGCCCGGGACACCGTCGCCAGGATGCTCAAGATCGATCCCCGGACAACAGTTTCGGATGCACTGGTTCTTTGCCACACGCGGGATCAGGAGTGGCACGAGCGAATGCGGCAGGCTTTCCGCGAAGCTGGCCTGCCTGACAATGCGGTCTGACGCCTTGTCCGGCCTTATCGCCGCACGATCGACCCCGAGCGTCCGACGAGCCGTGCCAATTGCTTGAAGCGGCTGCCGACGCGGTCGGCGACGAGATCGACCATCCGGTGCTCGAACACCAGCATCAGCTTGCGGCCGTGGCTGCGGAAATGGGTGGCGGGCAGCACGCCGGTTCGCGCCGCCGAGATCAGATGCGCGACGCGGAATGCCGCGCCGAGAATCCGCGCGCGCTCATCCATCGCCGGTGGCACCAGTGCGCGGACCAGCGCCGGCGGCTCGTTTTCCTCGCTGAGGCCCGCGTAACGATAAAACACCGACAGCGCGACAAAGGCGCGGCCCTGGTGGCTGATCGACCCGAAATTGCCGTTGGTGATCAGGCTCAGCGTTTCTTCGCCGCGATGATCGGGATGCACCCGCCAGCCGATGTCCGACAACAGGCAGGCGGCGTGGCGCAGCCGGCGTTCCTCCGGCGTTTCGCGCAGCTTCACGACCCGGACCAGGCGATCGGTCCAGCCGACCAGTTCTTCGGCATGGCGGGCGGAGCGCGACAACAATTGGTTCAGCGTTTGCGCGGCGCAGATGAAGCCATCCTTGGCGCGCTCGGCTTGCGGCAGCTTTTCGTACAACAGGCCCTCGCGCACGCCGAAGGTCGAAAACACGATGGTCTTGGGCTTTGCGACGCGGATGATGTGTTCCAGCACCAGCGCCGCATAGGCCAATAGCGGTTGCCGGGCGTCGGAGATCACCTCGATATTGGCCAGCATGTTGGCCGCAGCCAGCCGCCGCAGCCGCATCGCGAAATCGAGCGCGTCCGCCGCAGGTATCGAATAGCCGTGCATCACCCGCAGCGGGTAGTCGCTCTGGATGATGTGGATGCGCGCCAACGCGCGCC